>JAYRUZ010000050.1:0-11076 GCA_041918795.1 Azonexus sp.
CTGGCGGGCAGCAAGTCGATCGTCGTATTTGCGACGCAGTTCTTGATTCGAAAGTGTTTTGTACGCTTCACGAAGCGCTATCAGGCGATTCGTGGCGTCCTCGTCACCACCGGCAGCCAGCTCGCTGGAGTTAGCCGACAGGCGCCTGTATGCAGACTCGATCGCATCCGGCCCCGCCGTCTGGCTCACTTCCAGAAGTTCGTAAAGATTTGCACTCATTTGTATTTAGCGAGAACGCCTGTATATAGTTGTAGAACCCGTATTGGCAGGGGTTTCCGAAGGAATATAAACCCCTCCGTGATATGAGCGTTCCCGAGCCGCGCGATACTCCAGTTCGGATAGCTGACGCCGATCTCGTTCCCGAACCAGTTCGGCTTGCTGTTTCTGATTACGACCCACCTGATCGGCGCCGACATCCACGCGATTGGCGCCAGCGGCACATGGCACATCAGAAAACACCGTCTGCCCCCCTTTCTGGCAGCGGTATGTTTCCGCCTGAAGCACCGTTACGGCAATAGCTAGCAATAGAAAAACCGAAAGCTGTCTCATACTCTCCCCCGAAAGCAGGCTCGATATTATTTAAACTGCATTAACACTGCAAGACAACAACGCCAATATTCAGACTATGCGCGGGAAAGGCATTCAGGACAGCACCGGACGGAGCGCCAAATGTCGCCAAGCACAGTCGAACTGTGCAACAATTGCGCCCCTTTTAAGTACTTGGATTGAATCGAGAAATTATCGATTCGGAAACCTGCGCAACATGACGTCGCTGACTGTCGACGATTTCGACTTCCCCCTTCCGCCCGAACTGATCGCCCAGCACCCGGCTCCTGAACGGACCGGCAGCCGGCTACTCCACGTTGCCGGCGCACACTTGACCGATCGCCGCTTCGCCGACCTGCCGACCTTGCTCAAGGCGGGCGATCTGCTGGTGTTCAACGATACGCGCGTGATCAAGGCGCGCTTTTTCGGCGTCAAGGAGACCGGCGGCCAAGTTGAGGTCTTGCTCGAACGCATCGTCGATGCGACGCACGCCATCGCCCAGATTCGCGCCAGCAAATCGCCCAAGCCGAGCACCCGGCTCAAGCTGGCCGATGCCTTCGAGGTCGTCGTGACCGGCCGCGCCGGTGCGAGCGGCGAATTTTTCGCTTTGGAGCTGGTGCACCGCAGCAGTCTGTGGGAAGTGGCCGAGCAGTATGGCAAATTGCCGCTGCCGCCGTACATCGAGCACCCGGCCGAAGGTGCCGACGAAACGCGCTACCAGACGGTCTACGCCCGCGAGCCGGGCGCCGTTGCGGCGCCGACCGCCGGCCTGCATTTTGACGATGCGATGCTGGAAACCTTGCGGGCGCAAGGTGTAAACACTGCTTTCCTGACCCTGCACGTCGGGGCCGGTACCTACCAGCCGGTGCGCGTCGACAAGATCGCCGAGCACAAGATGCACAGCGAGCGCTTCGAGATTCCCGCCGCCACGGCCGACGCCATCGCCGCCACGCGTGCTGCCGGCGGCCGGGTCATCGCCGTTGGCACGACCAGCCTGCGTGCCCTCGAATCGGCCGGCAACGATGACGGCACGGTCCGCGTCGGCAGCGCCGAGACCGAGATCTTCATCACGCCGGGCTACCGCTTCAAGGTGGTCGACCGCCTGATCACCAATTTCCACCTGCCGAAATCGACGCTGCTGATGCTCGTTTCGGCCTTCGCCGGCTTTGATGCCATCCGCGCCGCCTATGCCCACGCCGTGGCCGAACGCTACCGCTTCTTCAGCTACGGCGACGCCATGCTCCTGGAACGCTCCGATGCAATTTGAACTTCTCAAGACCGACGGCGCTGCCCGCCGCGGCACGTTGACGCTGAATCATGGCGTCGTCCAGACCCCCGTCTTCATGCCGGTCGGTACCTACGGCACGGTCAAGGCGATGACGCCACAGGCCTTGAACGACATCGGCGCGCAAATCTGCCTGGGCAACACCTTCCACCTCTGGCTACGGCCGGGCCTGGATGTCATCACGGCACACCAGGGCCTGCACGATTTCATGGGCTGGCAGAAGCCGATCCTGACCGACTCGGGCGGTTTCCAGGTTTTCTCGCTCGGAGCGCTGCGCAAGATCACCGAGGAAGGCGTCAAGTTCAGTTCGCCGATCGACGGGGCCAAACTTTTCCTGTCGCCGGAAATCTCGATGCAGATCCAGCATGTGCTGAATTCCGACATCGTGATGATCTTCGACGAATGCACGCCCTACCCGGCGACGCACGACCAGGCGGCCAAGTCGATGCGCCTGTCGATGCGCTGGGCGCAACGCTCGCGTGACGAGCACAACCGGCTGGAAAACAACAACGCCCTGTTCGGCATCGTCCAGGGCGGCATGTACGAAGACCTGCGCGACGAATCGCTGGCCGGCCTCGACGACATCGGCTTCGACGGCATGGCCATCGGCGGCCTGTCGGTTGGTGAACCGAAGGAGGACATGGAGCGCATCCTCGCCCACGTCGCCCCCCGCATGCCGGCGCACAAACCGCGCTACCTGATGGGCGTCGGCACGCCGGAAGACCTGGTGCATTCGGTCCGGGCCGGCATCGACATGTTCGACTGCGTGATGCCGACGCGCAATGCCCGCAACGGCCACCTGTTCACCCGCTTCGGCGACGTCAAGATCAAGAACGCCCGGCACAAGGCCGATACCGGTCCGCTCGATCCGTCCTGCACCTGCTACACCTGCCAGAATTTCAGCCGCGCCTACCTGCACCACCTGTTCCGCGCCGGCGAAATCCTCGGCAGCATGCTCAACACCATCCACAACCTGCATTTCTACCAGACCATCATGGCCGAAATGCGGGCTGCCATCGAGGCCGGCACGCTGACTCAATGGTCCCAGGCTTTCGCCCATGACCGTTCGGCCGAAGGCCGGTGATAGAATCCAACGTTTCGATCTATAGCACTCTGGAGTATTACGCATGATCAGTCTCGCCCACGCCCAAACCGCCGGTGCAGCCGACCCGACCGGTGGCCTGATGCAGTTCCTGCCGATGATCGTCATCTTCGCCGTCATGTGGCTGTTGATGATCCGTCCGCAGATGAAGAAGGCCAAGGAACACAAGTCCCTGCTCGAAGCGCTGGCCAAGGGCGATGAAGTCGTCACCCAGGGCGGCATCGTCGGCAAGGTCGTCAAGATCAACGATGCCTACGTCACCGTCGAAATCGCTGCCGGTACCGAAGTCGTCGTCCAGAAGCCGGCCATCGGCCTGGTACTGCCCAAGGGCACGCTGAAATCGCTGTAATTTGATTTAAAGGCGGCTGCTAGCCGCCTTTTTCGCTTTCGAGCCACCATGAATCGCTACCCACTCTGGAAGTACATCACCGTCGCCATCGCGCTGGTGTTCGGCTTCATCTACACCCTGCCCAATTTCTTCGGCGAATCGCCGGCCGTGCAGGTTTCCAGCGCCAAGGCCACGCTCAAGGTCGACGACAAGACCCTGGCCCGCGTCGAGGCGACCCTGCAGTCGGCCGGCATCGTCCATGACGGCATCCAGCTCGACTTCAACGGCGTCAAGACCCGCCTGAAGGACACCGACACCCAGTTGAAGGCCAAGGACATCCTGGAAAAGACCTTCAACCCGGATGCCACCGACCCGCAATACGTCGTCGCGCTGAACCTGCTGTCCGCTTCGCCGCATTGGCTGACCAGCCTGCATGCGCTGCCGATGTACCTCGGCCTCGACCTGCGCGGCGGCGTGCACTTCCTGCTCCAGGTCGACATGAAGGGCGCGCTGACCAAGCGCCTTGACTCCACCTCGGCCGACCTGCGCACGCTGCTGCGCGACAAGAACATTCGCCACGCCGGCATCTCGCGCGAAGGCGAGCGCCTGGTGGTCAAGTTCCGCGATGCCGAAACGCGCGACAAGGCACGCAATGCCATCTCCGACAACCAGCCGGACCTCAGCCTGGCAGAAGCCGCCGATGGCGCCGATTTCAAGCTGGTCGCCACGCTGAAGCCGCAGGCCCAACTGAAGATCGGTGAGTTTGCGCTGAAGCAGAACATCACCACGCTGCACAACCGGATCAACGAACTCGGTGTCGCCGAGCCGGTAATCCAGCAGCAAGGCGCCGACCGCATCGTCGTCCAGTTGCCGGGCGTGCAGGACACGGCCAAGGCCAAGGACATTCTGGGCCGTACCGCGACCCTGGAAATCCGCATGGTCGACGATTCGCCGGGTGCGCTGGAAGCCGCCATGTCGGGCAACCCGCCGATGGGTACCGAGGTGTACAACGAGCGCGGCGGCCAGCCCTTGCTGGTCAAGAAGCAGGTCGTGCTGACCGGCGACCGCCTGACCGATGCCCAGCCCGGCTTCGACAGCCAGACGCAGGAAGCCGCCGTCCATCTGACGCTGGACTCCGCCGGCGCCCGCATCTTCAAGGACATCACCCGCGAGAACGTCGGCAAGCGCATGGCCATCCTGCTCATCGAGAAGGGCAAGGGCGAAGTCGTCACCGCGCCGGTCATCCGCACCGAAATCGGCGGCGGCCGCGTGCAGATTTCCGGCCGCATGACCACGACGGAAGCCAACGACACGGCGCTGCTGCTGCGTGCCGGCTCGCTGGCCGCGCCGATGGACATCGTCGAAGAACGCACCATCGGCCCATCGCTCGGCGCCGACAACATCCGCAAGGGTTTCCACTCGACGATGTGGGGCTTCGCCGCAATCGCCGTCTTCATGATCCTGTATTACCAGATGTTCGGTGTCGTCTCGGTGCTGGCCCTGGGCTCCAACCTGCTGCTCCTGGTCGCCATCCTTTCCCTGCTGCAAGCCACGCTGACCCTGCCGGGCATCGCGGCCATCGCGCTGACGCTGGGCATGGCCATCGACGCCAACGTGCTGATCAACGAACGTATCCGTGAGGAATTGCGCGCCGGCGTCACGCCGCAAGCAGCAATTTCCGAAGGCTACGAACGCGCCTTCGGCACCATTCTCGACTCCAACATCACCACGCTGATCGCCGGCCTCGCCCTGCTCATCTTCGGCTCCGGCCCGGTCCGCGGCTTCGCGGTGGTGCACTGCCTCGGCATCCTGACCTCGATCTTCTCGTCGGTCGTCGTCTCGCGCTCCCTGGTCAACCTGATCTATGGCCGCCGCAAGAAACTGACCTCGCTGGCCATCGGCCAGGTGTGGAAACCGGGCACTGCTGCGGTGCACGGACAAAAATAAGGAAAAACGACCATGGAATTTTTCCGTATCCATAAAGACATTCCCTTCATGCGCCATGCGCTGAAGTTCAATGTCATCTCGCTGCTCACCTTCCTGCTGGCCGTCTTCTTCCTGTTCACCAAGGGTCTGCACCTGTCGGTCGAATTCACCGGCGGCACGCTGATCGAGACCCACTACGAACAGGCGGCGGATCTCGAGAAGATCCGCGGCGCGCTCGGCAAGGCCGGTTTCTCCGACTACTCGGTGCAGAACTTCGGCTCGTCGCAGGACGTCATGATCCGCCTGCCGCTGAAGGGCGACCAGAACACCGCCCAGCTCGGTGAAAGCATCATGAAGGCGATGGAAGCCGAGGCGCCGGGCGCCAGCCTGCGCCGCGTCGAGTTCGTCGGCCCGCAGGTCGGCAAGGAACTGGCCGAGAACGGGGCCATGGCGCTGCTGCTGGTCATCATCGGCATCGTCATCTACCTCGCCTTCCGCTTCGAATGGCGTTTCTCGGTGTCGGCCATCATCGCCAACCTGCACGATGTGATCATCATCCTCGGCTTCTTTGCCGCCTTCCAGTGGGAATTCTCGCTGTCGGTGCTGGCCGCGGTACTCGCCGTGCTCGGCTACTCGGTCAACGAATCGGTCGTCGTCTTCGACCGCGTCCGCGAAACCTTCAAGAAGGTGCGCGGCCTGACCACGCCGCAGGTCCTTGACCACGCCATCACCAGCACGATCAGCCGCACCATCATCACCCACGGCAGCACCCAGCTCATGGTGCTGTCGATGCTGATCTTCGGCGGCGAAACCCTGTACTACTTCTCGCTGGCACTGACCATCGGCATCTGCTTCGGCATCTACTCCTCGGTGCTGGTCGCCAGCCCGCTGGTCATGTGGCTGGGCGTCTCGCGCGAACAGTTCATTCCCAAGCCGAAGAAGCAAAATGAAGAGGCCACCGAAGACGGCGCCTGCGTCTAAGCCCGTCAGAGCCCAACAAAAAGCCGCCTTCGGGCGGCTTTTTCATTGCATGAGAGGGTAGGCTGGCGTTGACCGGGCTTACCAGCTCGGCGTGCTGACGGCCGGTGGCGGCGGAGGCGCTGGCAACCAGGCTCCACTCGCTCCGTAGACTGCCAAGCCGGCAACCAGCAAGGCAACGACTAGAGCAACGACACCGCCCCCTGTAGCCGAGGGCCCTTCGCCCCCCTCTGTCCAGCCCGTCAACATGGGCTTGACCAGATTTTTCTTGCGCGCCCGGGCGTAAAAGATGATGGCCGCGACATGCAGGACGATCAGGCCGATCAGCAGATCGCCCAGTTTGTGATGCAACCCGGTCAGTCGATTGCTCCAGGCCTCACCGACCAGATCGAACAAGGGGCCGCGGAAGGCAATGTCATCATTGGCCACCAGGCCGCTCAGCAACTGAAACGCAAGCAGCCCGAGCAAGGCCAGCACCGACAGCGCTCCCAGGGGATTGTGCCCCTCGCCCTGCCAGGCCCCCGCCAGGTAGGCCTTGATGCGTGCCGGCGTGGGCAGAAACTGGAGAAAACGCGCATACGTCGAACCGACGATACCCCAAACCAGACGAAACGCCACCAGCCCGACCAGCCCAAGGCCGATCTTGCCGTGCCATTCGATCAAGTTGCCGCCCAGTTGTCCGGTGCCGATTGCCGCGGCCACCCCAAACACCAGCGCCCAATGAAAAACTCGGGTGGGCAGGTCCCACACCCGGGTACGTTTGCTGTTCATCGCTTTTGTCCTCTTGTCGTCAAAAGAAACAGGCGCCCGCAGGCGCCTGTTTCATGGTCATGCTACCGATGCCTTAGCGCTTGGCCTTGAAGTCGTCGTGGCAGCCCTTGCAGGTACCGCCAAGCTTGCCCAACTGGGCGCCGACCGCGGCGGCATCGCCGGCCTGAGCGACCTTGGCCAGTTCATTGGCTTCCTTGTTGAATGCCATGGCGGCCTTGCCCAGCTTTTCCTGTTCGGTCCAGATGTTGGCCTTGGCGCGTGATTCCTCCCAGCCCTTGCCCTTGTCGGTCCCCGGCAGGTAGAGCGCACCCATGCCGGAATTGGCCACGGCCTGGATGGCGTTGGCCGCCTTGATGACCTCTTCCTTGTTGTACTGGCCGCCCTCGACGTTCATCTTGATGCGCCCCATATTCCAGGCCATGAAAGCATAGCCGGACTGGCGATACTTGATGGCATCTTCCGGCTTGACCTGGGCGAACGCACCGCCGGCCATGACGAGGGACAATGCAGCAACTAGAAACTTGGTTTTCATGGGTTTTTCTCCGTTGTTGGCTGAATGAACGAGGCGACGACAACATTAGCCCCCGCTACTGAAGCATGGCGATTATACCGACTGCGTATTTCAGTCGAAGCGATCGCCGCCACCTGTTTTGTAACAGCCTGCAACAGCGCTCTCAGACTGCAAAGATGTGCTTGACGCGCAGCGCCGGGGCGCCGGCTTCGATCTGCAACAGGCGGGCGATATTCGGGTGCTTGCCCGGGTTGGCACGCTCATCCTCGGTATGTTCGGCGAAAATTTCCATTCCCTTCCTGGCGGCCTCGGCCGTGATCGAGCCATAGGTCTGCGCCAGATGGTTATAGACGGCCAGAGAACCCTGGCTGCCAGCCTTGTTCTCGATCGTGGCGACCACATTGCCATCGGCATCGAGCAGGTTCAGGGCAGCGAGGTGGGAGATGCCGGGGAGTTTCTTCAGGTTTTCTGCGAAAGACATTGTTGTTTTATTTCCAGTCGGGTTTGGCCTTGACCAGGCCGATGATCAATCCGGTGGTGAAGGTGCCAATCGGCACCGTCAGCACGATGGCCTTGATGCCGCGCTCCAGATCGTAATAGCCGAGCAGCACGGTAACGGCGACAAGCCCAAGGGCGAGGCCGATGGCCCCACCCTTCAACCCGCCGTTGATCACCTGCTGCTGCGAAACCTTGCGATCGACCACGCAATGCGGGCAGTAAATCGCATCATCCGGCGCTTCGCGCCCGCATTTGGCGCAGATCATCAGATGCGCTTCGCCAGTTCGGCGGCCTTGCCGGTGTAATCCCACGGCGTTAGCTTGAGCAGTTCGGCCTTGGCAGCTTCCGGAATGTCCAGCGTGGACACGAAAGCCTGCATGCCCTCGCGCGACACGCGGGTGCCACGGGTCAGTTCCTTGAGCTTTTCGTAAGCGTTCGGCACGGCGTAGCGGCGCATGACGGTCTGGATCGGCTCGGCGAGCAGTTCCCAGTTGGCGTCGAGGTCGGCCTTCATCAGGTCGGCGTTGATTTCCAGCTTGCCCAGGCCCTTGAGCAGCGAGTCGTAACCGAGCAGCGCGTAGCCGAGGCCGACGCCCATGTTGCGGAGCACGGTCGAATCGGTCAGGTCGCGCTGCCAGCGCGAGATCGGCAGCTTCTCGGCGAGGAACTTGAGCATGGCGTTGGCCAGGCCGAGGTTGCCTTCGGAGTTTTCGAAGTCGATCGGATTGACCTTGTGCGGCATGGTTGACGAACCGATTTCGCCGGCTTTGACCTTCTGCTTGAAGAAGCCGAGCGAGATGTAGCCCCAGATATCGCGGTCGAGGTCGACCAGAATGCTGTTGGCGCGGGCGAAGGCGTCGAACAGCTCGGCCAGCGCATCGTGCGGCTCGATCTGGATGGTGTAGGGATTGAAGGTCAGGCCGAGCGACTCGACAAAACGCTTGGCGAAGCCTTCCCAGTCGTAGCCCGGGTAGGCGGCGAGGTGGGCGTTGTAGTTGCCGACGGCGCCGTTGATCTTGCCGAGCAGTTCGACGCCGGCGATACGGGCGCGGGCGCGTTGCAGGCGGTAGGCGGTGTTGGCCATTTCCTTGCCCATCGTCGACGGCGTCGCCGGCTGGCCGTGCGTGCGGCTCATCATCGGGATGTCGGCGTAGGCATGGGCCATTTCGACCAGCTTGGCGACGACCTTGTCCAGCGCCGGCAGCATGGCCTGCTCGCGAGCGCCCTGGCACATCAGCGCGTGCGACAGATTGTTGATGTCTTCGGAAGTGCAGGCGAAGTGGATGAACTCGCTGACCTTGACGACTTCGGCGTTCGCCTTGGTCTTGTCCTTGATCCAGTATTCCAGCGCCTTGACGTCATGGTTGGTGGTGGCTTCGATAGCCTTCACCTCGGCGGCTTGTTCAGGGCCGAAACCAGCAACCAGCGCATCGAGCTCTGCTACGGTGGACGGCGAAAAAGCGGCAATTTCCGTGAAGTGCGGTTCGGCGGCCAGCGCCTTCAGCCATTCGATCTCGACCTTCAAACGGGCGCGGATCAGGCCAAATTCGGAAAAATGCTCGCGCAACGCATCGACTTTGCCAGCATAGCGGCCATCCAGCGGCGACAGGGCGGTCAGCGGGTTGAATTCCATAAAATCGTCCTCGTGAATAATTTTGTAATTTTACCCGCCCCGTCCAGCCCCGACCATACGTTATAATCGTTCCTCCCCAATCCGAGAGTAAGTAATGAAGCTGATCGGCTCCTACACCAGTCCGTTCGCCCGCAAGGTACGCGTCGTACTGGCCGAAAAGAAGATCGAATACGACTTCGTGATCGACTCCCCCTGGCTGGAAGACAGCAAGGTGCCGTCCATCAATCCGCTCGGCAAGATTCCGGTGCTGGTCCTGGATGACGAAACCCCGCTGTTCGACTCCCGCGTCATCGTCGAATACATCGACAACGTCACCCCGAACAACAAGCTGTTTCCTGCCCCGAACCGCGAACGCACCGAGGTCAAGCGCTGGGAAGCCCTGGCCGACGGCATCTGTGATGCCGCTGCCACCGCCTTCCTCGAAGCCAAGCGCCCCAAAGGCCAGAAGAGCAGCGAATGGATCGAGCGCCAACTCGGCAAGATCACGCGCAGCCTGGAATTCATGGCTGAAGAACTGGGCGAAAAGCCGTTCTGCATGGGCACGCATTTCTCGATGGCCGACATCGCCGTCGGCACCGCGTTGGGCTACCTGGCCTTCCGCTTTGCCGACATCAACTGGCAGGAAAGCCATCCGAACCTGGAAAAGCTGTTCACCAAGCTGATGCAGCGTCCTTCCTTCGCCGACACCGTACCGCACGACTGACGCTGAGCATCTCCGCGCATCACTGAAACAGGCGCTGCGAGCGCCTGTTTTTCGTTAACGCCCTCGCTGACGCTTCCTCGGCAGATTGCCACATAGCCGCCCCAGGCATTGCAACGCAGACTCCACCTCGGCCGTCACCGGCATCCCGCAATTGAGCCGGATGAAGCCTTCGTAGCGGTCCGAGTTCGAATAGATCAGGCCCGGCGCGATCAATATTCCCTCGCCGAGTGCCGCTTCGAAAAGTTCTCGTGACGACATGCCTGCCGGCAACTCGACCCACAGGGACAGGCCGCCCTGCGGCGCATTCATCCGCGTCCCCGCGGGGAACGCCCGAAAGATGGATGCCGCCATATGCTCCCGCTGCCGCCGCAAATGCTGGCGCAAACGGCTCAGGTGCCTATCGTAGGCCGGAGAGGCCATGAAATCGGCGGCCACCAGCTGAGCCAGGGCCTCGTTGTTGCGGCTCTGTGCATACTTCAGCATTTCCACCCGAGCCTGCCAGCGCCCCGCGCTGATCCAGCCCAGGCGCATCCCCGGCGCCAGAACCTTATGCAGCGACGCGCAGTGGATGACGTTACCCGTGGCATCCCAGGACTTGATCGCTCTCGGCACTGGAGTACGCTCGACCAGCGGGGAGTACGTATCGTCCTCAATCAGCGCCACGCCGCAGGTTTCGCACATCGCCACCAACTGTGCCTTGTGCTCATCCGGCATGATGGCGCCAAGCGGATTTTGCAGGTGCGGCACGACCACCACCGCCTTTAACGACTCTTGCGTACGCAATGCCAACTCGAA
>JAYRUZ010000051.1:0-7321 GCA_041918795.1 Azonexus sp.
CTCGCCCGCCGCGATTTCGAATCGGTCCTGCAGCGCGAACCGAACAACACCGACGCCTTGCTCGCCCTGGCCGCCATCGCCGCCCGCCAAGGCCGCGGCGGTGACGCCGAGCAACTGCACCAGCGCGCCCTGGTCGCCAACCCGAGCGACCCGAACGTACAGGGCATGGTGCTCAACGGCACACCGAGCAGTGCCGACCCGCAGACGACGGAGAGCCGGCTGAAAGGCCTGCTCTCGGCCCAGCCCGAATCGGCCGCGCTCAATTTCGCGCTGGGCAATCTCTACGCCCGCCAGACCCGCTGGCCGGAAGCGCAGCAGGCCTATTTCAACGCCGTTGCCGCCGACGGCAGCAACCCGGATTACCTGTTCAATCTGGCGATCAGCCTGGACCACATTCGTCAGCCCAAGCTGGCCGGCCAGCACTACCGCCTGGCCCTGGAAGCCGCCGACAAGCGGCCAGCCGGTTTCGACCGCGACCAGGTCCGGCGCCGCCTGGCCGAACTCGTGCCGCCAGCGCAACCCTGAGGCAGACCATGAACAGCCCTGCCGCCCACCGCCGTCCGCTCGGCCAGATCCTGATCTCCGAAGGCATCCTGTCGGAAGACCAGTTGCGCATCGCCCTGCTCGAGCAGATGAAGCTGAACCAGCCGATCGGCAAGCTGCTGGTTTCGCTCGGCTTCGTCACCGAAGCCACGCTGCGTGCGGCTTTGTCTGAAAGCCTGGGCAAGCAGAGCATCGACCTGAGCCATGCCGTGGTCGACCCGCAGGCACTGAAACTGGTGCCGCGCGACCTGGCCAAGCGCCACCACTTCCTGCCGCTCGACTTCGACGTGCAGACGCAACGCCTGACGCTGGCCGTTGCCGACGTGAACGACATCGTCGGCCTCGACCGGGTGCGCAGCCAGATGCCCGAAGGTATCGAGATCGACACGCTGCTCGCCGGCGAATCCGAAATCGACCACGCCATCGACCAGTATTACGGCTACGAGCTGTCGATCGACGGCATCCTGCACGAAATCGAAACCGGCGAGATCGACTGGCAGAGCCTGTCGGCGACTGACGACGAATACAGCCAGCCGGTCGTCCGCCTGATCGACTCGATCCTGACCGATGCCGTCAAGCGCGAGGCCTCCGACATCCACTTCGAGCCGGAAGCCAACTTCCTGCGCATCCGCTACCGCATCGACGGCATGCTGCGCCAGATCCGCGCCCTGCATAAGTCCTACTGGCCGGCGATGACCGTGCGCATCAAGATCCTGTCTGGCATGAACATCGCCGAGATGCGCGCACCGCAGGATGGCCGCATCAGCCTGAGCGTTTCCGGCCGCCCGATCGACTTCCGCGTCGCCAGCCAGCCGACCATCCACGGCGAAAACATCGTGCTGCGCATTCTCGACCGGCAAAAGGGCATCGTTCCGCTGGAAAACCTGGGCCTGGCCGACGACCACCTGTACCAGTTGAAGCTGATGATCAGCCGGCCCGAGGGCATCATCCTGGTCACCGGCCCGACCGGCAGCGGCAAGACGACCACGCTGTACTCGGTGCTCAATCACATCAATAGCGAGGGCATCCACATCATGACCCTCGAAGACCCGGTCGAATACCCGATGGCCCTGGTCCGCCAGACTTCCGTCGCCGAAGCCGCCAAGCTCGATTTCGCCAACGGCATCCGCTCGATGATGCGGCAGGACCCGGACGTCATCCTGGTCGGCGAAATCCGCGATGCCGAAACCGCCGAAATGGCTTTCCGCGCTGCCATGACCGGCCATCAGGTCTATTCGACCCTGCACACCAACTCGGCCATCGGTGCCGTACCGCGTCTGCTCGACATCGGCGTGCTGCCCGACATCATGGCCGGCAACATCATCGGCATCGTCGCCCAGCGCCTGATCCGCCGCCTGTGCGAACACTGCAAGACGCCGTACCGGGCCGAGCCGCACGAAATCCGGCTGCTCGGCAAGACACTGCCGGAGCCGCAGCCCCTGCTGTTCCGCGCCACCGGCTGCGAGCGCTGCGATTTCCAGGGCTATCGTGGCCGCATCGCGATCATGGAACTGCTCCGCATCGACAGCGGCCTCGATGAGCTGATCGCCCGCCGCGCCACCCTCCACGAAATCCGCCAGCGCGCACTGAGCCAGGGCTTCCGCACCCTGGCCGACGACGGTATGCGCCAGGTGCTGGCCGGCACGACCTCGCTCGAAGAACTGGCGCGCGTCGTCGACCTGACCGACCGGATGTAGCCATGCTCTACGACTACAAGGCGGTCAGCGCAGAAGGACGCATGCAATACGGGCGACTCGACGCGATCAACGTGGTCGATCTGGAGATGCGCCTGAAGCGCATGGAGCTCGACCTGGTCACCGGCAACCCGGTGCAGCAGCGTTCGCTGTTCGGCAAGCGCGCCATCCCGCGACCGGAACTGATCAACTTCTGCTTCCATCTCGAGCAGTTGTCGCAAGCCGGCGTGCCCATTCTCGAAGGCCTGACCGATCTGCGCGACTCGACCGAACACCCGCGTTTCCGCGAGGTGATCGCCGGCCTGATCGAGAATATCGAAGGCGGCCAGACGCTGTCGGAAGCCATGGAAGCGCAGTCCGACGTGTTCAGCCAGGTCTTCGTCAACCTGATCCGCGCCGGCGAGGCGACCGGGCGCCTGCCCGAGGTGCTGGCCAGCCTGACCGAATCGCTGAAGTGGGAAGACGAACTCGCTTCGCACACCAAGAAGCTGTTGATGTACCCGAGCTTCGTCGCCACCGTGGTCATCGCCGCCACCGTCTTCCTGATGATCTACATGGTCCCGCAGCTGAAGAGCTTCGTGAAGAACATGGGACAGACGCTGCCGCCGCAGACCAAGGCGCTCTTCTTCGTTTCCGACCTGCTGGTCGCCTGGTGGCCGCTGCTGATCATCCTGCCCGTGCTGGGCATCGTCGCCCTGCAACTGGTGCTGCAAAGCAATCCGCTGGCCCGCGTCCGCTTCGACGGCATCAAGCTCGGCCTGCCGGTGGTCGGCGGCATCCTGAAGAAAATCATCCTGTCGCGCTTCGCCAACACCTTCGCCATGCTCTATTCGTCGGGCATCCCGGTGCTCGAATCGATCCGCACGACGCAACATATCGTCGGTAACCGGGTCGTGCGCCAGGCCTTGCAGCACGTCGAGCAATCGATCCGCGAGGGGCGCAACGTCGCTGCCGCCTTCCACGACGTCGGCCTCTTTCCACCACTGGTCGTGCGCATGTTGCGTGTCGGCGAGAATACCGGTGCGCTCGACAAGGCACTGATGAACGTCTCGTATTTCTACAACCGCGACGTCAAGGAATCCGTCGGCAAGGCCCAGACCATGATCGAGCCGCTGCTCACGCTGATCATGGGCGCCCTGCTCGGCTGGATCATGCTGTCGGTCATCGGACCGATCTACGACGTCATCAGCCGGCTGAAGACATGATGCAACAGCGGCTGCTCTATCTGAACACGCACCGGCTGACGGCCTATGTCTGGCAGCACGGCCATCTCGCGGTCGATGGCGTGTTCGAGAACAACGATGCCGAATACGAGCGTTTCGCCCAATACCTGAGCGACCATGCCGGCAGCAACTACTCGTTGCTGGCCAACGTCGGCGAGGAAGGGCACGTCGTCGAGACCATCCCCTTCCTGCAGGGCAAGGACCGCCAGGCCCTGATCACACGCAAGATCGGCCAGCACTTTCTCGGCACGCCGCTCGCCCTCGCTGTATCGCTGGGCTACGAGAAAAACAAACGCAAGAACGAGCGCCTGCTGCTCAGTGCACTGACCAACCCCGACCATTTCGAAAGCTGGCTGCAACGCATCGATGCTGCCGAAGCCTCGCTGACCGGCCTGTATTCCATCGCCCAGCTCGGCGGCCTGCTGCTCAAGAAACTCGGCCATGCCAACCAGCGGGCCTTGTTGCTGACAGTGCAGGACCACTCGATCCGCGAAAGCTTCCTGGTCGACGGCCAGCCCCTGTTTTCACGCATGGCTCCGCTCGCCGACAGCAGCATCGCCGGTGTTGCCAGCAGTCTCGTTGCCGAAGCCGGCAAGCTGCATCAATACCTGCTTGGCCAGCGCCAGGTCGGGCGCGACGAACGCCTGCCCGCTTTCATCGTTGCCCATCCATCGACCCGACCGGCGCTCGAACGCCACTTACCGGAACGCAGCCTGCTCGACTTCACGCTGATCGACAGCCTGGTCGCGGCCGACGCCCTGCACCTCAAATCGCCACCCGACGACAATCGCAGCGAACGACTGTTCCTGCAATTGCTCGCCACCGCGCCACCGGCGCAGCAATTTGCCGATACGGCACACCGCCACCATCACCGGATCGCCCTCTTGCGCACCGGCATCGTGGCCGCCGGCCTGATCCTGCTGCTGGGCGGCATCCTGATTGCCGCCAAGGATGCCTACGACAACCACGGCCTGCGCAGCGAAGCGGCAGAACTGGTCCGCAGCGAAGCCGAAATGCAGCAGCGCTACCGGGATATCGCCGCGACCTTTCCGCAGCTCAGCATCGACAACGACACCCTGCGCCGAGCCACCACCCGCTACGCCGAGCTTCAGGTCCAACAGCGCAGCCCGGACGGGCTCTGGCGCATCATCAGCCAAGCCCTGGACCAGATGCCTGCGGTACAGCTCGAGCAGCTGGACTGGAAAATTGGCCTTTCCGGCCAGTCCACCGCAGCAGTCGGTCTCTCCGGCAATCTCGAACTGGCCACGCTGCGCGGTTCGCTCCTGCTCGACCGGGCCACGCCGCGCCAGACGCTGGCCGCATTCGACCGCTTCATTGCCCTGCTCGGCAGTGACCGCACCGTTCTGGTCAACGTGCTGCAACAGCCTTTCGACCTGGAATCCGGCCGTTCGCTGCGTGGCGGCGACAACGACGACAGCGCTCAGCAGGCGCGACCGTTCGCCATCGAAATTTCGCGAGGGCTGGCACCATGACCCTCACCTCCCGCGACCTGCGCAAACTCAGCCTGCCCCTGCTGGTCGCGCTGCTCCTGGGCGCCACCGGTCTCGGCATCGCTTACTACACGCATCGCGATGCCCAGCAGGCCGAAACCAAGCGCCAGGACGCAGAACGTGCCCGCCGGCAGATCGAGCAACGCCTCGCCCAGGTACGCACCGAGGAAGAAGAACTCAAGCAGCGCACCGCCCTCTTCCAGCAGCTGGAACGGCGCGGCGTCGTCGGTGACGAGAAACGACTGGACTGGACCGAACTGCTGGCCGAAAGCCAGCGCGAACTGCGCATTCCCGGCCTGAAATACGAATTTGGCGCCCAGGTGCCGGTCGATAGCGGCCACACCAGCCCCTACAGCTGGTACAGCAGCCCGGCCAAGCTGCAGTTGCGCCTGCTGCACGAGGAAGACCTGCTGCGCTATCTCGAACGCATCCAGGCACAGGCCCGGGCCATGGTCCTCGTGCGTTCGTGCAAGCTGGCGCCGGTGGCGCGCGCCACGGATAGTCGCGAGGCCTACGCCCAGTTCGTCGCCGATTGCGACATGCAATGGCTGACCATTCGTCCGAGCGGCAAAACGAAATGAAAGCCCTCCCCGTCCTCGCCCTCTCGCTTTTGCTCATCGCCAACAGCCATGCCGAAGGCCCACGCCTTGGCCGGCTGTTCCTGACGCCGGAACAGCGGGCAACACTGGACCAGCAACGCCTGCGTAACCCGGGCTTCCTGCCCAATACGCTGGACGGCGAAAGCAGCGTCACGCTGAATGGCGTCGTTCGCCGCAGCGGCGGCAAGCGCCTGCACTGGATCAACGGCGAAGCGGACTGGGACAACACCCTGCCAGCCCCCCAGGTTCCCGTCGGCGATACGCTGCTGCCAGCCACCGGCGAACGGCAGAGCGTGATCGGCGACGGCCGCATCGTCATCAAGCGCAGCGACAAGCCCCGATGAAACGCGCCGCCCCGCCCGTGACCCAACGGGGCGTTGCACTGTGGATGCTCCTGATCCTGATCGCCACGGCCGGCGGCTACCTGTTCTATCGCGGCAACAACCTCGAATTCAGTCCCAGCCGCCAACGCACCGAGGTGGCCAACACCCTGGCCCGCGCCAAGGAGGCGCTGATCGCCTACGCCGTGACCGACGCCGATCGGCCCGGCAGCCTGCCCTGCCCGGACCTGATCACCAACTCGGCCGCCCTGAGCAATATCCCGGGCGACGGCAAGACCGACTTCTTCACGACCAACATCTGCCCCAGCTACGTCGGCTGGCTCCCCTGGGTCACGCTGAAGCTGCCGGAACTGACCGACGACACCGGCACCCGCCTGTGGTACGTGCTCGCTCCCAACCTGCGCAACCACAGCAGCGCCCAGCCGATCAACAGCGATACGGCAACGGGCCTGACCGTCGATGGCAATCCGGACATCGCCGCCCTGATCATCGCCGCCCGCACACCGATTGGCAGCCAGTCGCGGCCGTCGAACACCCCGGGCGACTATCTCGATGGTGAAAATGGCAATGGCAACGACAACATCTACATCACCGCTCCGCACAGCGACGCCTTCAACGACGAAGTCCTGATCATCACTCGTCAGGAGCTGATGGCTGCCGTCGAGAAGCGCATCGCCAACGAAGTGCGCAGCTGCCTCGACCAGCACGCCCTGGCCTCGGCCAACAGCCAGCAGCGCTACCCATGGCCGGCACCGTTCTCGGCGGTCAGCCAGCAAGGCCGGGAAAACAGCCTGTTCGGCCGCATCCCGAGCACCCAGCCGACGAGCGGTCCGGAAGCCGCCTTGCAGGCCGTCCTGGCGCGCCTGAGCCAGACATTGACGCTACTATCCACGGCCAGCGACGGCAATGCCCAGCTGGCAGCCCTCAATGCCCTGGCCGACGCATTGCTCCAGGCCCGCAATCTCTTCGATGCCATCTTTTCCGCTGCCAACCGCCTGAAGCAGTCGGCCGACAGCGTGCTCGGCGCAATGCAGACGCTCGACGCCGCCATCGATCTCGCCGTGGCCAACGGTCGCATCGCGGTCAGCGAAGGCTCGACGATTCGCTCCCTGAGCGGCAGCACGACCGATACCGACCAGGCCTCCCTGCTGCTCGCCGTCGACCAACTCGGCTTCGACGCCTTCCCGTGGCAACTGCAGCAATGGCAAGCCACGCTGGCAACGACCACGAGCGCCTCCGCCCTGCTGAGCCTGACCACCGGCATCGCTGACCATCTCGCCATAACCCGCACCGCCCGCCCCGACATCCTGCCCAGCCTGGGCGCAGCGCAGAGCGCTGCCGACAGCGCCCGCGCCTCCGCCCGTCTGGCCACCCAGACGCCCGGCAACCCGGGCCGACTCGCTACCGCCC
>JAYRUZ010000051.1:7421-10982 GCA_041918795.1 Azonexus sp.
ACCCGCACCGCCCGCCCCGACATCCTGCCCAGCCTGGGCGCAGCGCAGAGCGCTGCCGACAGCGCCCGCGCCTCCGCCCGTCTGGCCACCCAGACGCCCGGCAACCCGGGCCGACTCGCTACCGCCCGGGCCGATGCCGCAAGCTTGCGCAACACCCTGAGCAGCTTGCAACAAGCAATAGAAGCCAGCCACGTTTCCGTTCTCTCCGGTGAGATCCGCGATCTGCGCGACGGTCTGGCCAGCCTCAATGCCGCGCTGAGTGGCGCCGCCAGCGAAGCCAATCTGAACAATCTAAGGACTGCGCTGGCCAATGCCACGGCAAGCGTTGCGGCAATCGCCACCGGTATCGCTGGCGTCAGCTCTGCCCGCAACAACGCCACGACGACACTCGGCTCGGCGCTCAGCGCCAGCCAGGCTGGCAGCCCGGACTACGCAGCCGTCGCCAGCGCGATGTCGGCCGTACTTGTCAGCCTGGACACGCTGCGCGCCGCCATCGCTACCAATGAAGCCATCGACAACAACCTCACCCACAGCAGCCTGAGCCCTCTCATCGCAGCCTACGACACCGCCCGCGATGTCTTCTCCGGCATCGACACGCGGCGCCCCCGCCCCAACCAGCGGACCATCACCCCCTACGCCGTCGAACTGGATACTGCTGCGGTGCACATCGCGATTTGGGCAAAAACCATTTCCGATAACGCAGCGCTGGTCGCGCCGCTGGCCAAGGCCAACCCGGTAGCCAGCGGCGCCAGCCCGGGCAGTGCCACGGTGCTCGACAGTTCCGGCTATGCTGCCAGCAACACTGCCTTGAACGGGCTGCAGGCGAGTAATGGCACACTGGCCGCCCTGCAGGCCTACCTGGCCAGTCCAAGCAGCGAGCGCCAGGCGCAAGCCATCGCCGCGCTGGCCGGCACCGTCGCCCAGGTCAGCCAGGTCATCAGTCGCGGCAACACGCTGGACGCCTCGCTGTCGAGCAGCAAGGCCAGCGCCAGCCCGATGCTCTGGCTGGCGACACGTTGCGACTTCCTGCTCGCCAACAGCACTTCCTGGTGGAACAGCAACGGCTGGAGCAACACGCTGTTCTATCAAATCAGCCACCCGCTGCGCAGCACGCCCGGCCAACTCAGCGTCAACACCAGCACGAAGCTGCGCCTGGTCGCCATCGCTGGCGGCCGCCCTCTTCCGGCGCAAAACCACGGCACCCAGTTGGCCGCCCATTTCTTCGAAGGCAACAACGCCGACGCCTCGCGCAACGGCGACGCAACGGCCCCCGTCGCCACCTTTACGGCCGGCCCGCCATCGGCTACCTTCAATGATCGCCTGGCCTACTGAACCTCGCCCCATGCCCCGCCCGCCCCGCCTTCATTCCGGCTTTTCGCTGATCGAGCTGACCATCGTGCTGGTCATCATCGCCCTGCTGTCGAGCGGTCTGATCCTTGGCCTGACCGCCCAGCGCGACGTCATCGCCAACCAGGACGCGCAGCGCCAACTCGACACCGCCCGCGAAGCCTTGCTCGGCTTTGCCATCACCAACGGGCGCCTGCCCTGCCCGGCCATCGCCACGCTGGCCAGCTCCGATGCAAACGCGGGCAAGGAAAATTGCGCCAGCGCGCATGGGGTGCTGCCCTGGGCGACACTCGGTCTGCCGGAAACGGACCCCTGGGGGCAACGCCTGACCTATTACGCGCACGGCAATTTCACTGCGACCGTCGCTGCCGGGGCCACGGCCTCGTTTACGCTCGACACGCTGGGCAACGCCAGTATCAAGGAGTCGCTCAGCGCCGGCGCCGATCTGGCCAGTGCCTTGCCGGCCGTCATCGTCTGCCATGGCAGACGGGGTGTTGGTGGCTACCAGAACAACGGCAGCCAGATCGCGGGAGCTGCCGGCGAGGAGGCGGAAAATGCCGATGCCGACACGCTGTTCGTCGCCCACACGCCAACCGAGACGTTCGACGACCTGCTGACCTGGATCAATCCCAGCATCCTGAAAGCAAAACTGGTGGCTGCCGGCAAGCTGCCCTGAAGCCAGGCATCAGCTTTCTTGCATATTGACCTGCCACGGCAGCACTGCCAAACTGAGGAAAGCCCACTCGTTCAAGCCTGATAACTAGTCCGTGTCCAACCGGCCAGCTTTCCTCCCCTCGCTCCGCAATGGCGGCATCCGTCCCGACGACGATGCCGAAACCCGTTTGCAGAAATCGCTGCTGGTTTTCGCCACCGGCCTGGTCTGCTCGGGCTCGATGCTCTGGCTCTTTCTTTACGGACAGATGGGGCCCGGCTTTTCGGTCACTGCCCCCTTCGTCTTTCAGATGCTGCTGGTCGGCAACCTGCTCTACTTCTTCCAGAGCGGCAATTTCAATCTCTTCCGCTACCTGCAGCTGGCGCTCTTCCTCTTCGCCCCGTTCGCCGTCCAGTGGAGTATCGGCAACTTCATCACGGCCAGCGGCACCAGCCTGTGGGGCCTGCTCGCCCCGATCGGCGCCATCCTTTTCTTCGGCGTCCGCGAATCCATCGCCTGGTTCATCGCTTACATCGCCTTGACCGCCATGTCGGGCTTCTTTGATTACTTTTTAGCCGATGTTATCGCCACGACGCCGCCCAAGGTGCCGATCAAGACCAGCGTCTTTTTCTTCGCCCTCAATTTCGCCGCCATTTCAAGCATTGTCTATTTGCTGGTGCGCTATTCGGTCATTGAAAAAGCCAAGCTGCAGAATCACCTCGAAGAAACCCATCGCCTACTGCAGCAGGAACAGGAACGCTCCGAACGCCTGCTCCTGAACATCCTGCCCGGCCCTGTGGCCGAGCGCCTGAAACACGACTGCCAGACCATTGCCGACGGCTTCGCCGACGTCACCGTGATGTTCGTAGACATCGTGAATTTCACCAAAGTCGCCGAAGGCATGACGCCACAACAGGTCTTCGCCATGCTCAACCGGGTTTTTTCGTCATTCGACGAGCTGGCCGAGCAGTTCGGCATGGAAAAAATCAAGACCATCGGCGACGCCTACATGGTGGCCGGCGGCCTGAACAACGAGCAGAGCAACTACACGCGCTCCATCGCCGAATTGGCCATGGCCATGCGCGATCTGCTCCAGCGCGATTTTTCGGTCAACGACATGCACCTCGACGTGCGCATCGGGATCGGCACCGGCCCGGTCGTGGCCGGCGTGGTCGGCAAGAAGAAATTCATCTACGACCTGTGGGGGGACACGGTCAATCTGGCCAGCCGCATTACCAGCGAAGGCGTACCCGGCATGATCCAGGTCGATGCCGCCACCCACAAACGGCTGGCGGCCGAATTCGCCTTCCACGAACCGCAGACCATCTACCTGAAAGGCAAGGGCAATACCGTCGTGCATCGCCTGATTGGGCTACGCAGCGCTTTGCCTGCCGAGACTACACTGGACGAGCTGACAGGCTGAATTCGACCAGGCCCGGTTCGTTGACGCTCAGTTCCAGGCGGTAACCCGCCGCCTCCGCCTGGCGGGCCGCGTGGAACAGTCCGATTCCCAAACCATCTGCCGACGGTACCGGTTCGCTGAGCAGCAGCGCAGCCAGATC
>JAYRUZ010000052.1:0-10974 GCA_041918795.1 Azonexus sp.
TGGCCACTCTGTCGGCAACCGGGAATCGTAAGGCTCAGGCCGGGTTCGAGCCGCTGGTGTCCGGTTTCGTCCGCGTACCCTATAACGATATCGAGGCCATCAAGACGGTGGCCGAGCATAACAAGCAAATTGTTGCAGTCATGCTCGAGATTGTTCAGGGCGAGGGCGGTATTCATTTGGCTGCGCTCAAGTTTCAGCAAGAACTGCGTCAGATTTGCGATGCCAATGACTGGCTGTTGATCTGCGATGAGGTCCAGTGCGGTATGGCGCGGACTGGCAAGTGGTTTGGTTACCAGCATGCGGGTATTCGACCTGATGTTGCTACGCTCGCCAAGGGCCTGGGTTCCGGTGTGCCAATTGGTGCCTGCATGGCTAGCGGCAAGGCTGCTGGTTTATTCGGGCCGGGCAATCACGGGTCCACCTTCGGTGGCAATCCGTTGGCTTGTACGGCTGCACTGACGACCATTGAGGTGATCGAGCAGGATGGCCTGATGGCCAATGCCGATAGGGTTGGAGCGCTGCTTCGTCAGCTTTTTGCCGATGCGCTAAAGGGTGTGGCCGGTGTGGTGGATATTCGTGGCCACGGCCTGATGATCGGTGTGGAGCTTGACCGGCCATGCGGCGAGTTGGTTGGCAAGGCTTTGGCTGCCGGCCTGCTGATTAATGTTACCGCCGACAAGGTGATTCGCTTGTTGCCACCGCTGATTTTCAGCGAAGCCGAGGCGCGTGAACTGGTCGAGCGGATCGTGCCGCTGATCAAGGCATTTCTGGCGGGTTGATCATGGCAATCAAGCACTTTCTGCAGTTCAAGGATTTCTCGCGTGAGGAATTCGATTACGTGTTCGAGCGTACGCGCTGGATCAAGAACCAGTTCAAGTCTTATCAGAAATACTGGCCACTTTCCGACCGTACCCTGGTGATGATTTTCGAGAAGGCCAGTACCCGGACGCGTCTCTCCTTCGAAGCGGGTATGCAGCAGCTCGGCGGTTCGGCCATCTACCTGAACACCCGCGATTCCCAGTTGGGGCGTGGCGAGCCGGTCGAGGACGCGGCACAGGTGATTTCGCGCATGAGCGACATCGTGATGATCCGAACTTTCGAGCAGGACATCATCGAGCGTTTCGCCGCTAATTCTCGCGTCCCGGTGATCAACGGACTGACCAACGAATACCATCCGTGCCAGATTCTGGCCGATATCTACACCTTTATCGAACATCGCGGCGATATTCAGGGCAAGACAGTTGCTTGGGTTGGTGATGCCAACAACATGTGCAACACCTGGCTGCAGGCGGCTGAAGTCCTCGATTTCAAGGTGCATGTGTCGACGCCGCCGGGTTACGAGATCAATGCCGATCTGGTTGGCAAGATCGATCCGGCGCGCTTCAAGGTCTTCGCAGATCCGATGGATGCCTGTCGCGGCGCCGATCTGGTGACCACCGACGTATGGACATCGATGGGCTACGAGGCGGAGAACGAGGCGCGAATGAAAGCTTTCGCCGACTGGTGCGTCGATGGCGAGATGATGGCGGTGGCAAACGCAGAGGCGGTGTTCATGCATTGTCTGCCGGCACATCGCGGCGAGGAAGTGACGGCCGAAGTGATCGACGGGCCGCAGTCGGTGGTTTGGGACGAAGCCGAAAACCGGTTACATGTGCAAAAGGCCCTGATGGAATATCTCCTTCTCGGCAAGATTCAAACGCAATAAGGGAACGCAAATGAGCGACATCAAGAAGGTTGTACTGGCCTATTCGGGCGGTCTGGATACCTCGGTCATCCTCAAGTGGCTGCAGGATGTTTACAAGTGCGAAGTCGTCACCTTCACGGCCGACCTGGGCCAGGGTGAAGAGCTGGAGCCGGCACGCGCCAAGGCACTGAAGGCTGGCATCAAGCCGAAGAATATCTACATTGACGATGTACGCGAGGAATTTGTCCGCGACTTCGTCTTCCCGATGTTTCGTGCCAACACCGTTTACGAAGGCGAGTACCTGCTCGGTACCTCGATCGCTCGTCCGCTGATCGCCAAGCGCCTGATCGAGATCGTCAATGAAACCGGTGCCGATGCGATTTGTCATGGTGCCACCGGCAAGGGCAACGACCAGGTGCGTTTCGAGCTCGGCGCCTATGCACTGAAGCCGGGCATCAAGGTTATCGCGCCGTGGCGCGAGTGGGACCTGATGTCGCGCGAAAAGCTGATGGCTTATGCCGAGAAGCATGGCATCGAAATCGACATGAAGCACAAGAAGGGCGGCTCCCCGTATTCGATGGATGCCAACCTGCTGCACATCTCCTACGAAGGTCGCCATCTGGAAGATCCGGCCGCCGAAGCCGAGGAGTCGATGTGGCGCTGGACCGTGTCGCCGGAAAAGGCACCGAACAAGGCCGAATACCTTGACCTTGAATTCGCCAAGGGTGACGTCGTTGCTGTCAATGGCAAGAAATTGAAGGCTCATGAAGTGCTCGCCTTGCTCAATCAGTTGGGTGGCAAGCACGGTATCGGCCGTCTCGACCTAGTCGAAAACCGCTACGTCGGCATGAAGTCGCGCGGTTGCTACGAAACCCCGGGCGGAACAATCCTGTTGCGCGCCCACCGCGCCATCGAGTCGATCACTCTCGACCGTGAAGTCGCCCACCTCAAGGATGACCTGATGCCGCGCTACGCCAGCCTGGTCTACAACGGCTACTGGTGGAGCCCGGAGCGCAAGGCACTGCAGGTGCTGATCGACCATACCCAGCAGAGCGTGAACGGTACCGTTCGCCTGAAGCTGTACAAGGGCAATGTCATTGTTGTTGGCCGCGATTCGAAGACTGATTCGCTGTTCGATTCGACCATTGCCACCTTCGAGGACGATGCCGGTGCCTACGACCAGAAGGATGCCGGTGGCTTCATCAAGCTGAATGCCCTGCGCATGCGCATCGCCGCCAACCTGACGGCAAAGAAGTCAGGTAAGCCGGCTGCAGCCAAGAAAGCGCCGGTGAAGAAGGCCGAGTCGGTTGCCGCCAAAAAGCCGGCGGCTAAAACTGCCAAGGCAGCCACTCCGAAGGCCGCAGCGAAAACAGCAGTAGTCAAGGTTGCAGCCAAGCCGGCCAGCAAACCGGTAGCCACGAAGGCTCCGGCCGTCAAGGCGGCCCCGGTCAAGGCTGCTGCGAAGCCAGCCAAGGCTCCCGCCAAGAAGCCGGCTGCCAAGAAAAAGGCCTAAAGCATGGAAGGTGGAACCCTCTTCGGGTTTAACGAGGAGCAGATCGCCGACTTTTTCTCCACTTGGGGGGTCGGCGCTTTCATCGTGTTCATGCTGTTCATCATCGGCGAGATCGCCTGGAAGTCGAAGGCTGGCAAGACCGGTACGTTCGTGCTGTTCTTCGTGCTGGCCTTCGGCATGGTCGGTTTCATTGCCAAAAGCGTTATTCAGAAAATCTGGGGTATTTAAATGTCGCAATATGACAACGTTTCGGTGGTCAAGAAGGCCAATGTTTATTTCGATGGCAAGTGTGTCAGCCACACCGTGGTGCTGGCCGATGGCACCAAGAAAACGGTCGGCGTGATCCTGCCGTCCAGCCTGACCTTCAATACCGGCGCGCCGGAAATCATGGAAGGCGTTGGCGGTTCCTGCCGTGTCAAGCTGAAGGGTGAGAGCGAGTGGAAAACCTACGGTGACGGCCAGTCCTTCAACGTGCCGGGCAATTCCAGCTTCGAAATCGCCTGTGACGAGCCGTATCACTACGTCTGCCATTTCGGCTGATCGGCTCGGCTGAACGCGTCATTTGCCCGGCCTGCGCCGGGCTTTTCATTTGTCAGGAAAGGAGAGTTCCATGCCCAGTTTTGACTTTACTTCCGAAGCCGACATGGTCGCGCTCAAGAACGCGGTCGACGTCGCCGCACGCCAGATCGAGAACCGCTACGACTTCAAGGGCACCTCGGCCAAGGTCGAGTTGAACGAAAAGGACAAGCTGATCACGTTGTGGGGCGATTCCGAATTCCAGCTAGACCAGATCAAG
This sequence comes from Azonexus sp., assembly GCA_041918795.1. Classification (GTDB taxonomy): domain Bacteria; phylum Pseudomonadota; class Gammaproteobacteria; order Burkholderiales; family Rhodocyclaceae; genus Azonexus. The sequence continues at coordinate 3,994 of JAYRUZ010000052.1, forward strand.
GACCTGCTTTTCCCGGCGATGGAGAAAAAGGAAAAAGATAGCGTCAAGCGCCTGGATGTGCAGAAGGTGCAGAGCGTTTCCGGCAACAAGACCAAGCAGGAAATGAAGATCAAGGATGGGATCGACAGCGAATTGGCCAAGAAGATCGTCAAACTGATCAAGGATGCCAAGCTCAAAGCCCAGGCGTCGATTCAGGGTGATGCGGTGCGTGTCAGCGGCAAGAAGATTGACGAATTGCGCGAAGCGATTGCGCTGGTGCGTTCCAAGATCACCGATTTCCCGATCAAGGACGGTAACTACCGCGATTGAGCGCTGTTGCTGCGGTGCACACCGCAAAATGGCAAAAAATCAGGGCGGCATGGGCCGCCCTTTTTACGTCCGGATCAGCGCTGCAGGCTGGCGATCCAGACAGAATAGAGCTGTTCAGAGAGTTGGCGCATGACCGGCAGGCGTTCGGCGATCTGGCCTTCCATCTCGGCCGGTGTCTGTACGCTCGGCTGATCGGCGACGGCAGCCGCCTCGTCGGCCCACTGGTCGCACCACTTGGCGATCATCTCCGGCGTCATCTCGACATGGCATTGCATGCCGAGATGGGGACCAAGGGCGAACATCTGGTTGGCGCAGTAGGCGTTGGCAAAGAGCCGTGTCGCGCCTTGCGGGATGCTGAAGGTTTCACCGTGCCACTGAAAGATGGTGCCGCTGGTTCCGGCAAAGTCGCCCAGCCATTGTCGGGCGATCGCGTTGTCTTCGCCGTGGGCAGTGCACCAGCCGATTTCCTTGAGCGGGTTTTTCGTCACTTGGCCACCCAATGCCTTGCTCATCAATTGGCCGCCCAGGCAATGGCCGATGACCGGAATGTTTTTGTCGACGGCATCGCGGATCAGGGCGCACACTGAGCCGATCCAGGGCAGCGGGTCGTTGACGCTCATCGGGCCGCCCATGAAACACAGGCCGGAAAAAGCATCGGCTTGCTCGGGTACGGCTTCGCCTTCGTCAATAGCGATCAATTGCCAGGGAATCCCGTGACGTTCGAGGAATATGGCAAAATAGCCAGGACCTTCTGTTGGGGAGTGGCGAAAGATGGCGACCGGGAGCATGTTTTCGGGGTTCCGCAGGAAAATGAAATGGGATTTTACGCCCATCGTCATGTTGCTGGGGCTGGCGCCAACCCTTGCCTTCGCCCAGGATGTCGGCTTGGCCGGATTGCTCGGCAGCAAGGCCATGCTGATGATCAACGGGGGGGAGCCGCAAGCGGTACGCGTCGGCGAATCGCTCGATGGCGTCAAGTTGATTTCCATTCAAGGCGATCAGGCCATCGTCGAAGTCGGTGGCAAGAAGCGGCCTTTGCGGATCGGTCAGCACGCCATCGGCGCCTCGTCTGGCGATGGCTCGGGTAAGGTGATGCTGACCGCGGATGCGCGTGGGCATTTCTTTACGACCGGTACGGTCAATGGCACTTCGGTGCGCTTCATGGTGGATACCGGAGCGAGCGGGATTGCCCTGAGCCCTTCCGACGCCCGTCGGATCGGTATTGATTTGAGCCGGGGTGAAAGAGGGATGGCCAGTACGGCCAACGGCGTGGCGCCCTTTGTCCGCGTCACCCTCGATACGGTGCGGGTCGGCGACATTACAGTCCATAACGTCGAAGCCGGTGTGGTTCAGAATGAAATGCCCTACGCGCTGCTCGGCATGAGCTTCCTTAACCGGATGGAGATGCAGCGCGAAGGCAGCACCATGACATTAAAAAAACGTTTCTAGGAGAGAGATATGCCGCAACGTGACCAGGAAATTGCGCTGTTGCGCGGAGAGCTCGAGATGTTGATGGGAGAACGCCAGGCGCTCCTGCGCGTTGTCGGTGCTTCGGCTGCCTTGATCGCCTGCCTCGATAGCAAGCGTCTGCCAGTGGGCGCCGTGGAGGCGGCAGATATGGTCGCCACCTCGATCAACGGCTTGTCGGAAGAAACCCTTCAGGATGCACTGAGTTCAGTCAGCGCGGAAATCGAGGAAGATTCCGCCAGCGCATGAGGATCGATCTGGATAGGCTGCAAGCCTGTTTGCTCTCAGAGCCACAGGCCGCCCTGGCGGTCGTCGAAGACGGCGCAACTCATAGCGAACTGACGCCGGCCGCGGTACTGTTTCCGATCATCATGCACGAGACTGGCCACACGGTCCTGCTGACCCAGCGCACCGCTCATCTGAAGGAGCATGCCGGGCAGATTGCCTTTCCCGGCGGGCGCGTGGAGAACGACGATCTGTCACCGGTGCATACCGCCTTGCGCGAAACTGAGGAAGAGGTCGGGCTGGCCCGCGATCGGGTTCGGATCCTCGGCTTTCTGCCGGAATACCGAACGGGCACCGGTTTTTGCGTGACGCCTGTGGTGGCGGCTGTACAGCCCCCCTTCGAACTGCAACCCGATCCCTTCGAGGTGGCAGAGGTTTTCGAGGTGCCCCTGGATTTTCTGCTCGACCCTTCGAATCATCAGCGTCACTCGCTGCATTACCGGGGAGCGCTGCGCAGTTACTTTGCCATGCCCTATGGCGATTACTTCATCTGGGGGGCGACGGCGGGCATGATCCGCTCCCTGAGCGAGCGCCTCGGCCTTCTCCAAGCGGCTTGAGCTTGTGGTATCGTGGCGTTTTAGCACAAGAAAATAAGCCGAGCGCGGCATAGTCGGCCCAACATGAGCCTTATCTCGCTGATTGCAGTTTTCCTGATCGAGCAGATTCGTCCGCTCGATTACCGTCGAGTCATTGCCGAGCCGGTCGGCACTTGGGCGGATTTTATCGAATCCCGCGTAAATGCCGGCGCCAGTCGGCACGGCCTGCTGGCCTGGAGCCTGGCGGTTGCCCTCCCGGTGCTGCTGGTCGGAGCGCTCTATGCGCTGCTGTATTCGGTGAATCCGCTGCTTGGCTGGGCGCTGAACGTCGTTGTGCTCTACCTGACCATGGGCTTCCGGCAATTCAGCCATCACTACACCGAAATCCAGCTTGCCTTGCGTTTGGGTGACCTCGAGCGGGCGCGCCAGTTGCTGGCAGAGTGGCAGGGGCGTTCGACCCAGGGTCTGAATTCCAGCGATATTGCTCGCTTGTCGATCGAAGGGGCTTTGGCTGCCTCGCATCGTCATGTTTTTGCGGTATTGCTCTGGTTCGTGTTGCTGCCTGGACCTTGTGGTGCTTTGCTTTATCGTCTGTCGGCGGTGGTGCAAGAGCGCTGGAATGGGCAATTCGACGAATCGAACGAATTTTCACAATTTCCGAAATGGATTTTCAGTATCATCGATTGGCTGCCCCTGCGGGCGACTGCTGCCGCTTTCGCAGTGGTTGGCGATTTCGAGGATGCGGCCTATTGCTGGCGGACCCAGCCGGCGAACTGGCCGGATAAGGATATGGGAATTGTCATCGCCAGCGGGGCCGGAGCCCTCGGCGTCAGGTTGGGTAGTCCGGTGATCGATGCCGGAGAGCTGTCGGATCGGGCCGAATTGGGCCTGGGGGACGAAGCCGATGTCGATTTCATGCAAAGTGCCGTCGGCCTGGTCTGGCGGGCCACGGTACTGTGGATGTTGTTGCTCTTTTTATTGGGGCTCGCCAGCCTGGTGGGCTGAATAATTTCTAAGTGGAGGTTTTTCACATGAGCAGAGAAGTTGTCGTTCTGAGCGCAGTTCGTTCCGCCGTTGGCGCCTTTGGCGGTTCCCTGGCCGACATGGATCCGTGTGATCTGGGTGGAATCGTGATGAAGGAAGCGATCGCACGTTCCAACGTCGATCCGCAACAGATCAACTACGTTACCGTCGGTACGACCATGCCGGTGGACTCCCGCTACGCCTACGTTTCGCGCGTTGCCTCCATCCAGGCCGGCCTGCCGATGGACTCCGTCGCCATGCAGGTATCCCGCCTGTGCGCTTCCGGCCTGCAGGCCATTGTCACCACCGCCCAGAACATCCTGCTGGGCGATGCCGACTATGGTATCGGCGGTGGCGTCGAAGTCATGTCCAAGGTGGCCTACCTGATGCCGGCCCTGCGTTCCGGTGCCCGCATGGGTGACGCCAAGGCGATCGATGCCATGGTTGCCGTGCTGACCGACCCGTTCGGCGTCGGCCACATGGGTATCACCGCTGAAAACCTGGCGACCAAGCATGGTTTCTCCCGTGAAGACCAGGACGCCTTCGCTGTCGAGTCGCAGCGTCGCGCTGCCGCCGCCATCGATGCCGGCCATTTCAAGTCGCAGATCGTGCCGATCGTCAAGCAGACCAAGAAGGGCGAGGTCGTGTTCGATACCGATGAGCACCTGAAGCGCGGCACGACCATGGAGTCGCTGGCCAAGATGAAGCCGGCCTTCAAGAAGGATGGTACCGTTACCGCCGGTAACGCTTCCGGCATCAACGATGCTGCCGCCTTCTTCGTCCTGGCCGATGCTGCCAAGGCGGCTGCCGCGGGTCAGACCCCGATCGCTCGCATGGTTTCCTATGCCGTGGCTGGCGTGCCGAACGACATCATGGGCGAAGGCCCGATCCCGGCCACCAAGCTGGCACTTAAGAAGGCTGGCCTGACCCTGGATCAGATGGATGTCATCGAGTCGAACGAAGCCTTCGCAGCCCAGGCGCTGTCCGTCTCCAAGGTGCTCGGTCTCGACCCAGCCAAGACCAACCCGAACGGCGGCGCTATCGCCCTCGGCCACCCGGTCGGCTGTTCCGGTGCTTTCATCGCGACCAAGGCGATTTACGAAATGAATCGTATCGGTGGCAAGTACTGTCTGGTCACCATGTGTATCGGTGGCGGTCAGGGCATCGCGGTCATCTTCGAACGCGTTTGATCCGAACTACTGCACCGAAACGAACCGCCGGCCAGTCCGGCGGTTTTTTTATGCCCAAAATTGAGCGCAGCGCACCTGCTTGGTGCGTGTCTGACGTGGATCAAGCGCCGAAAACCCATCTGGGAGTAGGTTCATAAGTTGGCATGGAACCTGCTGAACCGCAGGTGAGAGCATTCTCAGCGACGAGTCCAAAAAATGAACTTCTATAACGAGATGTACGACGCCACCGGTGGCGTCCGGGCGCATTACAAGGGTTACGAAGACTGGCTCAAGGCGACACCGCCGGAACGCATCGAGCGCAAGCGAGCCGAGGCTGACCTCGCTTTCCATCGAGTAGGGATCACTTTCGCAGTTTATGGCGAGGAGGCCGGGAAGGAACGGCTGATTCCCTTCGATATCATTCCCCGCGTCATTCCTTCGGCCGAGTGGAAAGCTTTGCAGTCCGGGTTGCGCCAGCGGGTCAAGGCGCTCAACATGTTCCTGTGGGATGTGTATCACGACCAGGAAATCCTCAAGGCCGGCATCATTCCCGCTGAGCAGGTTCTGAACAATGCGCAGTACCGGCCGGTCATGCAGGGTGTCGATGTACCAGGGCGCATTTATGCGCACATCACCGGCGTCGACATCGTTCGTGCCGGGGCCGGGGAGTTCTATGTGCTGGAGGACAACCTGCGCGTGCCATCGGGCGTTTCCTACATGCTGGAAGACCGCAAAATGATGATGCGTCTCTTCCCGGAACTCTTCGCCAAGCACAAGGTGGCACCGGTTCAGCACTACCCGGACATGTTGCTGGAGAAGCTGCGGGCGGTGGCGCCCAACGGCGTAGCGAATCCAACCGTCGTTGTGCTGACGCCGGGGGCTTACAACAGCGCCTACTTCGAGCACACCTTCCTGGCCCAGCAGATGGGCGTGGAACTGGTCGAAGGGCGCGACCTCTTCGTCAAGAACGAGGTGGTTTACATGCGGACGACACAAGGTCCGCAGCGCGTTGATGTCATCTACCGCCGCATCGACGACGACTTTATCGATCCACAAGTGTTCCGCGCCGATTCGGCACTTGGCGTGCCGGGCATCCTGAAGGCCTACCAGGCCGGCAACGTGACGCTGGCCAACGCCATCGGTACCGGCGTGGCCGACGACAAGTCGATCTATCCCTACGTGCCGGACATGATCAAGTTCTATCTTGGCGAAGAGCCGAAGCTGAACAACGTGCCGACCTATATGTGCCGCAAGCCGGATGACCTGAAGTATGTGCTCGACCACCTGCCGGAACTGGTGGTCAAGGAAGTGCATGGCGCCGGCGGCTACGGCATGCTGGTCGGGCCGGCCTCGACCAAGGAGCAGATCGAGCACTTCCGCCAATTGCTGATCGCCAAGCCGGACGGCTACATCGCCCAGCCGACGCTGGCCCTGTCCAATTGCCCGACCTTCGTCGAGGAGGGCATCGCGCCGCGTCACCTCGATCTGCGTCCCTTCGTGCTGTCTTCGGGCGAGTGCATCAACATGGTGCCGGGCGGGCTGACCCGCGTGGCGCTGACCAAGGGCTCGCTGGTGGTCAATTCGTCGCAGGGCGGCGGCACCAAGGACACCTGGGTCCTCGAAGACTGATTAGGGAGAGAGAACATGCTTTCACGTACTGCCGATCACCTGTTCTGGATGTCCCGCTACATGGAGCGGGCCGAGAATCTCGCCCGCCTGCTCGATGTGACCTATCAGATGTCGCTCGTCCCCCAGTCGGAAGAGAAGGCCAACCAGAGCTGGAATGCGATCATCACTCTGAACAGCCTGGAAGATACCTTTGCCGCCAAGTACCCGGCAGTGAATGGCGAAAATGTCCTGAAGTTCATGGTCAGCGATGCCGACAACTTCTCGTCCATTCATAGTTGCCTGCGTCTGGCGCGGGAAAATGCCCATGCCGTACGCGGCACCTTGACCACGGAAATGTGGGAAACCATCAACTACACCTGGCTGGAAGCGCGCGGCAGAAGCTTCGAGCAGTTGATGGGGAGCGGCATTGCCGACTACTTCGAATGGGTGAAAACACGTTCGCATCTGTCGCGTGGCGTGACTGTCGGCACCTTGCTGCAGGACGAGGCTTACCATTTCATTCGCCTCGGTACCTTGCTTGAACGGGCCGACAACACCGCGCGCATCCTCGACGTGAAATACCA
>JAYRUZ010000053.1:0-10748 GCA_041918795.1 Azonexus sp.
CAGTGCAAATTAAACCCATGTAATAAAAGAAAATTTTTTCGTCGCAGGCGGCGATTTTTTGCTGAAACATTATCGAGCCTCAGTTACACTGCCGACCATAATTCAACACTGGTCAGCGGGATTCTCAATGCATAACTCGGCGCTGGAAGGCCGAAAACCTCTTTTGCTCGCACTGGTCGTCGCCGGAATTCTCTGGGGACTGGCCGGGCTCGAGATTTGGTCGCATGGCTCGGCCTCCGCCCGCAGTGCCGCCGACCTGTCTGCGTTGTTCGGCGGGGCCGGGATGTCTGCCTGGTTGTGGCTCGTTGTCGTTTTCGGCGCACTGGTGCCGGTGCTCGTTTTCGCCGGCTATGCGCATTTGTGGCGCATCATCCGGCAGAACTCGGTGCAGCTCGAACTGCAGCGCCGCATCATCGAGCAAACTTCCGAGGCGATGATGGTGGTCGATAACGAACGGCGCATTCTCGCCGTCAATCCGGCCTTCGAACGCATCACCGGCTATGCTTCCGACGACATCATCGGTCAGTTGCCATCGGTGCTGGCATCGCCGGCGCATGGTTTCGAATCCTACGACGCCGGTTGGCATGCGGCGGCGGTCAATGGCAGTTGGGTCGGCGAACTCTGGGGCCGGCGCAAGACCGGTGAGATTTATCCCAAGGCCTGCCGTATCCGGGCGGTCGACTACCGTGCCGAAAAGACCTCTCACTTTGTTGCCGTGTTCACCGATATTGCCGGGCAGAAAGCGCAGGAGGCGCGCATCGAGTTCCTGGTCCAGCACGATCCGCTGACCAGCCTGCCCAATCGCCTGGCGCTCGAGGAGCATCTCGACGCAGCGATCGCCCTGGCGGGCGGCACGGCCGAGCGACTGGCCCTGATGATCATCGATCTCGATGATTTCAAGACGATCAACGACTCGCTCGGGCATCATGCCGGCGACCACCTGCTGGCCCAGGTGGCCGAACGCATTCAGGCGCAGCTCCCCGAGCTGGCCCACCTGTTCCGCCTGGGGGGCGACGAGTTCGCCGTCGTGCTGGAGCCGGCCCCGAGCAGCGACGAGGTGCTCGCCCTGGTGCGCCGGATCGCCGCTGCCGTGGCCGAGCCTTGCGATCTGGCCGGTAGCCGCCTGCATGTCACGCCGTCGCTGGGCATCGCTTCTTTCCCGAGCGATGGCAGCGATGCCCAGACGCTGATCCGCAATGCCGATACGGCGATGTATGCCGCCAAGGCCGCCGGGCGCAACGGACATCAATTCTTCGCCGACCGCATGGGAGCCGAGGTCAATCAGCGCCTGCGTGTGGAGAGCGAACTCTGGCAGGCACTGGCCGACAACCAGCTGGTGCTGCACTACCAGCCCCAGTTCAACCTGCTCACCGGGCAGAGTGTCGGCGTCGAAGCGCTGATCCGCTGGCAACATCCGCAGCGGGGCCTGGTCGGCCCGATCGAATTCGTGCCGCTGGCCGAAGAATGCGGCCTGATCCTGCCGCTCGGGCAGTGGGTGCTGCTCAACGCCTGCCGCCAGGCCAGGGCCTGGCTTGATGAAGGCATCGCCATCGGTGAAATCGCGGTCAATATTTCGCCGCAGCAATTCCGTCAGCCGGACTTTGCCCAGACGGTGCGGGCAGTGCTGACCGAAACCGGTCTGCCGGCCCATCATCTGGAACTCGAAATCACCGAAAGCACGGTGATGCACGGGATCGAGGCGGCCATTGCGACCCTGGGCGAACTGAAGGCCATGGGCGTCCGTCTGGCGATCGACGATTTCGGTACCGGTTATTCGTCGCTGTCCTACTTGCGCCAGTTCCCGATCAATCGTCTGAAGATCGACCGGGCCTTCGTGGCCGATGTGGGCAGTGATCCGGATGCGGCGGCGCTGGTTTCCTCAATCGTGGCGCTCGGCCGTTCGCTGGGCCTGGAACTGGTGGCCGAGGGCATCGAGAACGAGGAGCAGGCCGATTTCCTGCGCATTCTCGAATGCGACCGCGGCCAGGGCTTCCTGTTCCAGCGGCCGGTGGCGGCCGACCAGGTGTTTCCGCCCCGGAGCTGATGGCATTTCCGAAGCATCGGATAGCTGCCGCTCGGCTTGGGTCCGCTGATAAAATTATCCAATTGGCGTTCGGGAGTCGCACATGAAAATCGGTTTTCTCGGTCTGGGCATCATGGGGCGTCCGATGGCCCTCAACCTGCTCAAGGGCGGCCATGAGGTCACGGTCTGGGCGCGTCGTGCCGAATCGATGCAGCCTCTGCTGGCGGCAGGGGCGCATGGCGCAGCCAGTCCGGCCGAGGTGGCGCGGCAGGTCGAAGTCGTCGTTTCAATGGTGGCCGATGCGCCGGATGTGCGCGAGGTAATGTTGGGCGCCCAGGGCGTCGTGCATGGTGCCGCCAAGGGGCTGGTTGCCGTCGACATGAGCACGATTGCACCGGCTGCGGCAAAGCAGATCGGCGAGGATTTGGCTGCGGCCGGCATCGATTTCGTCGACGCACCGGTATCGGGCGGCGAGGTCGGTGCCATCGCCGGCACCTTGTCGATCATGGTCGGTGGAACGGAAGAGGCCTTCGCCAAGGCCTTGCCGGCCTTCGAATGCATGGGCAAGAACATCGTGCATGTCGGCGCCGCGGGGGCCGGGCAGGTGACCAAGGCGTGCAACCAGATCGTCACCGGCATGGGCGTGCTCGCCGTCGCCGAAGCCTTTGCTTTTGCCGCAAAAAACGATGTGCACCGCAGCAAGGTGCGCGAAGCGCTGCTCGGCGGCTTTGCCTACTCGAAAATTCTCGAGAACCACGGCCAGCGCATGATCGACCGCAATTTCAAGCCCGGTTTCAAGAGCTGGATGCATGAGAAGGATCTGAACATCGTCATGCAGACGGCGCACGAACTCGGCCTCTGTCTCCCCGGTTCAGCCGCCACGGCGCAAATGTTCAACGCCATGGTCGGTTCGGGGCTGGGCGAGGAAGACTCCATCGCCGTACTCAAGTTGCTCGAAAAGCTGTCGGGGCAGTAGGCCCGACAGGGGAGCGCCATGATACGTTTCCCTGCTTCCCGGAGACTGGCCGGCGCCCTGCTGTTTTCGTTTTCGCTGCTGCTTGGCGAGGTCGGGTTTCAGGAAGGCTGGACGGAGCGTGTCGATACCTTCTGGACCGACCTGTTCCACCGTTGGGCCGGCCAACGCTACATGCCGGCGCATGTCGCTCTTGTCGTCGTCGACGATGCGACGCTCGCCCTTTATCCCGACGATCCGCTGGTCTTCTGGACGCCCCATTTTGCGCAGGCGGTCAAGGTGTTGCGCGAGGCCGGCGCCACTGTGGTCGGCCTGGATTTCCTGTTTGCTTCCGCGCCGGAGCGCTGGCTGGAAAAGCTCGGCATCTCGGGCCAGGCCTCACTGCGCAATTTTGATCGGCCGCTGCGCCAGGAAATTGCCAGCGGCCAGTTGATCCTGGTGGCCGCCACCCTGCCCGGCGCCGATCAGAACAACGACCTGTTATTGCCGCATAGCGAATATCTTTTGGCGATCCCCGGTTTCGATCTCGAGCGCCACGTCGGTCTGGGCAATGTGTTCGAAGATGCGGATGGCGGGGTACGGCAGTTCATCATCTCACCGGATCGAGTTGCCAACGCGGCGGTATCGGTCCGGCCACGCTGGAGCCTGCCGGCACTTCTGGCGCTGCGCACGGGGCTGAAGTTGCCCGCCGGGGATACGCGGCGGATCACCTATGCCGGGCCGCCGGGAAGCTTCCCGCGCTTGCCGCTGTCCGATCTGCTGCGTCCGGATGCCTTGCAACTGCCGCAAGTCCGTGCCATGCAGGGCAAGGTGGTAATCATCGGCGGCGATTATCAGGGCATGAACGATGTCCATGTCACGCCTTATGCGACGACAACGTCCGGAGCCGCCGGCGGGCGCTGGATGGCCGGTGTCGAGATTCAGGCGAATGCGGCCGAAACCTTGCTGTCCGGACGCGATACCCAGCCCGTCGGGAGTGTGTCGCGTCTTCTTCTGCAGGCGGCCTTGCTCGGCCTCGCTCTCCTTGTCTGGTTCCGCTCTCCGGCCTGGATGGGCGCAGCGACCTGGCTCGGGCTGGCGACCATCGCGGTGGCGCTCGGCTACCGCGAATTTCTTGCCTTCCAACTACTGCCGGTCGGCACCATGCATGCGGGACTGGCCGCTGCCTTCGCCGGTAGTCTGGCCTTGCGCATGACTGCTGGCGAACGCCAGCGCGAACATCTGCGCCGCGTCTTTGGCCGTTATGTTTCGGACGCCGTGGTCGAGCGCCTGGTTGCGGGGCGGAAGATGCCCGATCTCGGCGGCGAGGAGGCGGTAGTATCCGTCCTGTTTTCCGATATCCGCAGCTTTACGCGGATCAGCGAATTGCTGACCCCGCGTGAAACGGTATCGATCCTCAATGCCTACTTCGAGAGGGTTTGCCGGGTTGTACTGGAAGAAGGCGGGTCGATCGACAAGTTCGTCGGCGATGCCGTGATGGTGGAATTCGGTGCGCCCGAGCACCTGCCGGATCACGCCCTGAGAGCCGTGCGTGCCGCGTGCCGGATACGAGACGAGGCCGAGGACTTCGCTCGTTGGCTCGAGCAGCAGTATGGCCAGCGCGGACTGCCCGGATTCGGTATCGGTGTCGGAATTCATACGGGCGTCGTGATTGTGGGGTCGGTCGGCAGCCAGAGACGTAGCGATTTCACCGTCATTGGCGATAATGTAAATATCGCCTCCCGTCTCGAAAGCGAAACCCGCCAGGTGGGCTGTGTCATTCTCGCCAGCGAGGCGACGGTCATGAGTGCGGGAGAGGGGGTGCAGGTCGGCCGGACGATGTCTCTGCAGGTCAAGGGCCGCAGCGAACCGGTCTTGGCCTGCGAGATTCTTGGCGTCGATAAGGGGGCGAAATGAAACTCGCGAAATGTTGGGCCTGGGCGCTTCTCTTCCTGTGCCATCTGACCTTGGCGGACGAAAGTGCCCCGGTGGCCATCCTGCTTGAGATATCCGGTGCCGTGGCGGCCGGGAAGGGCGTGGAGCCTTGGCAGGCACTGGATAAACTGCGCAGTGGCGATGCGCTCGAACTGGCCTCTGGCGCCAAGTTGCGGCTGGTCTATTTCGACAGCGGGCGGCAGGAAACCTGGCGGGGAAAAGCCAGGGTCGTCGTCGGAGATAAGGCGGGTGCTGCCGGTACGCTCAAGCCGGAGGTGGAGCAGGTGCCGGCCCTGATTGCCGGGCAGTTGAAGCGCACCCCGGCGCGGGGCGCTTTGGGGCGTTCAGCCATGATCGTGACTCGGGCCGGCGGCGCGAATGCCGGTCGGATTGACGCTGCCAGAAGAAAATACGAGCAGGATCGTGCATCGCTTGGGCCGACAAACGTGTTGCCCGACCTGGCCTACCTCAATGAGTTGCTCGCCCTGCAGGCCTTTGCCGAGTGCCGCGCGCATGTCGATACGCTCAAGCAGGAGGCACGGGCCGCCGATATCGTCAGACGCTACGAGCCGCTGCTGAGCGGTAGCGACTAGGCGCTGACGACCATGAAGCGTCTCTGGCTCTGTATCGGCATCTTGGTGCTGCACGGTTGGGGCGGAGAAGCGCTGGCCGCTGCTCCGCGCAAGGTCGATGAAGTCATCACCTGGCTACGTCAGGCACAGGTTGGCGAAGACGAACTGCGTCTGGCCCGCGAGGTGATCGCCCGGCCCTTGCCGGCCGCTGCTACGCCGGAGCTTCAGTCCGGCGCGTTGCTGGATCGGGCGCGCGCCAACGACATCCTGGGGTTCAAGGATACGCAACTGGCCGATCTGCGTCGGGCGGCCACGATTCTGAAAGAGGCTGGACTGACGCCAACTTACGGTCTGAGCGTCGACCTGTCGACCGCGGAAGCGCTGAACGGCAATTTCGTCACCGCCGTTCGCTTGCGGGAAGAGGCGCTGAAAAATGCCCAGAAATGGAGCGAAAAACTGTCGCACCTTTCCAATTTGACCGATTTCTACGGAATGATGGGAGATGTTGCGGCGGCGGAGCGTGCCTTGCGCGAGGCGGAAGCCATTTTCGAGCAACTGGGAATGGCGAGTCGCAAGCGTGGTTTCAAGATGGGTCTGTTTGTCGCGCAGATCGAGCGGGCACGCGGGGCGTATGCATTGCTCGGGGGCAATATGGCGCAGGCCGAGTCGCATTACTTGCAGGCGGCCAGGGGCTGGGAAGCGAAACTCGCCGAGAGCGATGATGAAGAGCTCAGCGAACGCCGCTTGGCCAGGCGTTCCGGGGTGGCCGCCATGGCTGCCACCTATCGGCGGGCGGCCAAGGCAATCGCGCGTCAGGGGCGCCTGGTCGATGCCGAAGTCTTGCTGCGGGATACGCTGGGTAAAACGGTTCGTTTCGCCGGGGGGCGGTCGACGATCACCCTGGGTGTAGTGAACGATCTGGCCAATTCGGCCATCGAACAAGGGCGGGCGCGTGAAGCCGCCAAACTGGCCAATTACACCATTTCGTCGTTGGAGGCGGCCGGGGTTACGGCGAACTCGTCATTTCTCATCCATGCCCGGCAGAACCTGGCCGCCAGCTATGTCATCCAGGGTAAATGGAAGGAGGCGCTCAACGCCTTCGAGGAGAGCCGGCGCAATGTAGGGGACATCGAACTGCAGGCGCAGTTGGCTTCCGGAACACGAGCCTGGGTGCAGGCCCTGTTGCATGCCGGGAGAACGGCGGAGGCCGTCGACATGGCGCGGGGACTGGTCGCCCGCGCCGAACGCTACGCCTCGCCGAGCGATCCCGCGGTGGCGGAGGTCCGCGGTTATCTGGCCAATGCCTTGAATGAACAGGGCGACTGGGAGGCGTCGCTCAGGGAGTATCGCTTTGCCGTCCCCATCCTGCTCGATCGGGCCAGCAATGCCATTGAACCCGGTGAAAACCCATGGGCGCGGGTTCGTCGGCAGAATAACGTTTTCGAAGGCTACCTGGCCCTGCTGTTCGATATGCATCGCAAGGGTATCCGCATCGATGGACTCGATATCGTCGGCGAAGCTTTTCGCATTGCCGACGTGGCACGCGGCTCGGTCGTCCAGCAAGCGATGACGGCACAGTCGGCGCGCATGGCGATCCGTGATCCGAAGCTGGAGGATTTGGCGCGTCAGGAACAGGACATGGGGCGCCGGCTCTCGGCCTTGCAGGAGTTGGTCGGTCGCCTCGCCTCAGTTCCGCCGGAAGAGCAACTGCCGGGAATCCTGCAGAAGGCGCGTACCGACATTGCCGATCTGCGCAAGCGCCGGAACGAACTCCGCCAGCGGATTGCCGAAGCATTCCCGGAATATGCCGAATTACTCAGTCCGCGGCCGGTCGGCCTGAGCGATGTCAGGGCCATGCTTGAGCTCGATGAAGCGCTGCTGTCGATCTATGTCGGACGTAACGAAACCTATGTCTGGGTGGTGAAAGCGAGCGGCGACGCAAGCTTTGCCGCGACCGGGCTTAATCCGAAGGACCTGGCGCAGACCGTGAAAGCAATCAGGAAATCGGTCGATGTCTCGGCGGGCGGTGGCGAAGGAAAATTCGACGTCGGCAAGGCGCACGACTTGTATCAACGGCTATTCGGGCCGGTCGAAGCCAGCCTGGATTCGTCGGTGCGCAGCCTGATCGTCACGCCGCATCGTTCGCTCGGCGAGTTGCCGTTTTCGTTGCTGGTTACCGCGCCCGTCCAGTTGCGCCCGTCCAGCCAGCCTTTTGCTGAATATGCCGATGTGCCCTGGTTGATCAAACGCTGGGCGGTATCCCAGTTGCCGTCGGCGGCGACGCTCGTCGCCCTGCGCAAATTCCAGCGAGCCGGCGCTGGGGCACGGCAGCCGTTTGCCGGCTTTGGCGATCCGCTGTTCAGGCCAGGGCAAAGCGAGACCGGGGCGAACTCTCTGAACATGCGCATGGCGAAGCGCGCTATGCATGTCCGGAGTGCTCCCTTGCGCAGTTCTGAAGGAGAGGGCGCGAGCCTCGATCAGTTGCAGCCGCTACCGGATACGGCCGAGGAGATTCGCGAAATTGCCGGGCTGCTCCAGGCGGGTTCTAACGATGTCTATCTGGGGGCACTGGCCAGCGAGGGCCGCGTCAAGGCGGGGGCCTTGAACAATCGCCGGGTCGTGGTCTTTGCCACGCATGGCTTGGTTCCGGGCGATCTGATCGGCCTGACGCAGCCGGCACTCGCCCTGTCGTCGCCGGAGGTGACGCGCGAGCAGGATACTGACGGTCTGTTGAGCATGGATGAGATCCTCGGCTTGCGCCTGAATGCGGATTGGGTCGTGCTCTCCGCGTGCAATACGGCCAGTGGCGAGGGCGCCGGCAGCGAGGCGGTGTCCGGCCTCGGTCGGGCCTTCTTCTATGCCGGGGTGCGTTCCCTGCTGGTCACGGCCTGGCCAGTGGAAACGGTGTCGGCACGCCAGTTGACGACTTCGCTGTTCGCGCAGTATTCAGCCGGCGATCAGATGGATCGGAGCGAGGCACTGCGCCAGGCCATGCTGAAGGTCATGCAGCGTGGAGCGATGAATGCGAAAACGGGACGCATGGATTATTCCTATGCGCATCCGATGTTCTGGGCGCCCTTCGTCCTGGTTGGCGAAGGGCGCCATTGATCTTGGTCACGGGAGTTAGCAAACTTTGAAAGTCGGTTTCATTGGCCTGGGCGTGATGGGACGCCCGATGGCGCAGCATTTGCGCCAGGCCGGGCATGAGTTGTTTGTCTGGGCACGTCGACCGGCCAGCGCGGTCGGGTTGGACGCTACGGTTTGTGCGACGCCGGCTGAACTGGGCAGGCAGTGCGAGGTGGTGTTCTCCATCATTACCTCGAGTGCCGACGTCGAAGGCGTGGCGCTTGGTCCGGATGGACTGATCGAAGGCATGGCGGCAGGTTCGGTGCTGGTCGATTGCTCGACCATCGCGCCGGATGCGGCGCGTTACATCGCCGCACGGCTGGGCGAAAAAGGCATCCGCATGCTCGATGCACCGGTGTCCGGCGGCGGCCAGGGGGCAATCGATGCGACGCTGGCCATCATGGTCGGCGGCGCTGCCGAAGTGCTGGACAAGGTGCGCCCCTTGCTCGATTGCCTGGGCAAACGCATTGTCCATATCGGCCCGAATGGCGCCGGGCAGGTGGCCAAGGCCTGCAATCAGATGATCATGGTGGCGGCGATCCAGGCGGTCGCCGAAGCGATGCGTTTGGCAAAAGCTGCCGGAGTCGACTGCGCCAAGGTAAAATCTGCGCTTTGCGGCGGTTCCGCCGGCTCACGCGTGCTCGATGTGATGGGGGAGCGCATGGTACAGCGCGATTTTTCCGCCGGTATCGAAGCGCGGCTGCATCACAAGGATTTCGGTCTGGTGCTGGCGGCGGCACGGCAGAGCGGTGTTCCGTTGCCGCTGACGGCAGTGGTGGACCAACAATTGAATGCCCTGATGGCTCAGGGTTGGGGGCGTGACGATACGTCCTCGTTGCTACGTGTACTTGAGTTGCTATGACCCAGATTGACCAGATGAGCAATGCAGAAATCGAAGAGCGCTTCCGGATCAGCGGAGCCAAGCCCGTGGCTTTTCTGCTGGCCGGTTACGCCAAGGTGCGCGAGCCGTTCTCGGTGCATTTCCGCCACGGCGAGGAAATGTTCCTGACCACCTTGCTGGCGGTCGAGGCCGACAAGGGGCGCCTGATTTTCGACTGCAGCGGCAGCGCCGAGAGCAACCGCCGCTTCGTACTGAGCGAGAGGAATACCTTCAGTGGTCACCCGGCCGGCGTGCCGGTGCATTTTTCGACTGGCGCGGCGAGCGAAACGAGTTACGAAGGCGGCAAGGCGTTCGTCGTGGCGCTTCCTGAGTATGTCGTTCGCCTGCAACGTCGCGAGCACTTCCGGATCGAGACGCCGCGGGTCAATCCGCTGATGTTTTTTGCCCGCTTGCCTGATGGCAACCTGCTCAAACTGCCGGCCCACGATATTTCAGTGGGCGGTATCGGTGTCGATGCCCCGGAACTGCCGGATGGCGTGGATTTGGGCGTGGTCCTGCCGAACTGTCATTTTTCCCTGCCGGGCGATAGCAAGGATCTTTTTTTCAGCGCCACGGTACGCAATTACTACGACTATGAAAGCCGTACCGGTCATCGCATGTATCGCATCGGCCTCGAGTTCAAGGACCTGTCGAGCAGCGACGAGAACCGCATCCAGCGCTACATCGCCAAGATCGAGCGTGAGCGCCACGAACTGAGCTGAGCGCTTAGCGGCATTCGTCGCATAGGTGGATTTCGCTGGTGACGTGCACGATTTCGTCGTGGATGGCGAGCGCCTGGCGAATCTGCAGCGGTGTCAGCGTCGCGTCATGGGTCAGTAGCGACAGGGCGCAGGCGTAGGCGCCGTTGCCGACGCGCCAGACGTGCAAATCGGTCAGTTGCGTCTGGCCTGCCGCCGGCAGCGCGGCGATGACTTCGCGGATTTCCTCGACCACCGGGTGATCCATCTCGCGGTCGAGCAGTACGCGGCCGCTTTGCAGAATCAGGTTCTTCGCCCACAGGCCGACCAGCACGGCGCCGACCAGTCCCATCGCCGGGTCCAGCCAGTCCCAGCCCCACAACCAGCCGCCGGCCAGCGCCAGGATGGCCAGCACCGAGGTCAGCGCGTCGGTGATGACGTGAATGTAGGCGGCCTTCAGATTGAGGTCGTGGTGATGCTCATGGCTGTGGCCATGCTCGTGGTGGTGACCATGGTCATGCCCGTGATCGTGGGCATTGCCGAGGATCAGCGCGCAGCCGAG
>JAYRUZ010000054.1:0-10730 GCA_041918795.1 Azonexus sp.
CCGACTGCATTTCCGGATCGAAGAAGCGCAGCGTATTCCGCCCCATGGCCTTGGCCTGATACATCGCCGTATCCGCCCGCTTCAACAGCTCGTCGGCGCTCTGGCTCAAGCCGCTGAACAGCACGATGCCGATGCTCGAGGTGCAGTAATGGGTGCGCTGATGCACTTCGCCGCCATCGGCCGAAACGTCGAGCACGTAAGGCCGGCTCAAGGCCAGTAGCACCTTTTGCCCGGCATGTTCGGCATGGACCGGGGCCAAGGCAGCATCGCCGACGTCATCGAGGATGACGACGAATTCGTCGCCGCCCAGACGCGCCACCGTGTCCTCGCTGCGTGCGCAGGATTTCAGCCGTGCCGCCGCCTCGACCAGCAACTGGTCGCCAATGGCGTGGCCGAGGCGATCGTTCAGGGCCTTGAAGTTATCCAGGTCGATCAGCATCAGGGCACCGAAACGCGTGTGCCGGCCCGTGCTGGCCAGCACCTGGGCCAGACGATCCATCATCAGCCGGCGATTGGCCAGCTGGGTCAGCTGGTCGTAGAAGGCCAGATGCTTGATCTCGTCCTCGGCCGTCTTGCGCATGGCGATATCGATGAAGGTTCCGACGTAATGCGATACCTCGCCTTCATCCCCGCGTACGGTCGTGATGGTCAGCCATTCGGGGTAGGCCTGCCCGTCCTTGCGCCGGTTCCAGATCTCACCCTGCCACGAACCGCTGCTCTGGATCGCCGCCCACATGGCCGCATAGAACTCCGGGCCGTGCCGCCCGGAGGCCAGCGCATTCGGGTTTCGGCCGACGACGTCTTCGGGGGCATAGCCGGTAATCTTGGTGAAGGCCCGATTGACGCGCAGGATCACCGCGTCGGCATTGGTCACCATCATGCCTTCCTGGGCTTCGAAAGCGGTGGCGGCGATGCGCAGATATTCCTCGGCACGCTTGCGTTCGCTGATGTCGAATACCGAGACGATGCGCAGGCGCTGGCCTTCGAGGACCGCCGGATTGTCCTCGACTTCGATGAAAAAACTTTCTCCCCGGCGATTTCGGCCATGCGCGCCGTGATGGTCGAAGAACAGCAACTGCGCCTCGCTGATGCCGGGCAAGCCATCGCGCTCGTAACCGAACAGACGCTCGGCATTGCGATTGGCTTTCAGCACCCGGCCGCTTTCATCGAACACGAGAACGGCCGCCGCCACCTTGTCGATGATGTCGTCGAGCAGGCTTTGACTCCGGTCGCTGAGGTATATCCGCCGCCGGTACAACCAGAGAGCCCAGAAGAAATTGAGCAGGGCCAGGGCGAAGGCGCTCCCCTGAAAGATTCGGATGCGAGCCGCCTGCCGCTGGGTTTGCCGCTCCAGCTCAGTGGTCAGATCGTTCATCAGGCGAAGCAGCGTCTGGTTGCTGTCGTTCGCTGCCAATACGGCGGCCGGCAAGATTCCAGGCAGATCATCGGGCGATGCACTCAGAACCGCTGACAGTCTGGCGCGCAGGGGTGTCCACAGAACGGTGGCCTGGTGCACGATATCGAGTGCCGCCTCACTGCTGACGGCACCGAGGAATATCTCGTCACCCTCGCCGCTGCGCGTGCGGTGGCCGATGGCGAATCCCTGCAAGGTTTCGTCGAAGGTCGCGAAGGTCAGGCGCAACTCCTCGAGGCTGGCTTCGACCGGCTGGGCCTGCTGCAGCCCACGCTCGATACTCAGCAGGGACTTGACCATCCGTTGCGACAACATGCGCTGGCGCCCGGCCAGATTGATGCCGACTGCCTGTTGTTCGATATGCCGGGACAGCCAGATGTTCAATGCCAGAGCGGCAAAATCGAAGAGCAGAAAGAGCGCGACGGCAATCACCACGATGCGGGATGTCCGTTGGTCGTCTCCGGAATTCATGTCGGGCCGCTCCTCCGCTGTTTTGGCAAAATCGCCAGCGTCGTCTGCAAGGCTTTGAATTGTGATGCAGCACTACAAACTGTAGCAGATCCGCCACAGATTCCAATGGTATATCACAAATCAGCCGACTCGCATCAGTTCAAGGCTGCTGCCGAAATCAACGCAACCAGATCAGGCTGGCCATGCGTCCGGTCACACCGTCACGACGATAGGAGAAGAAGCGCTCCGGCGCCGCGTAGGTACACCACTCGCCGCCGTAGATGGCCGATACGCCGCTGGCGGCCAGGCGCTGGCGAGCCAGCATGGCGAGATCGGCCAGCCATTTGCCCGGGCCGTGCGGGCGAAAGGCCGATTGCGCCGAAGTGTCATGGGCCACGAAAGCCGTCCGCACCTCGTCGCCGACCTCAAAATTTTCCGCGCCGATGGCCGGACCCAGCCAGGCGAGAATTTCGCCCGGTGCCGCGCGCATCTGACCGACCGTCGCTTCCAGCACCCCGGCCAGCAAACCACGCCAGCCGGCATGCGCGGCAGCCACGACGCTGCCGGCACGATCGCAGAACAGCACGGGAAGACAGTCGGCGGTCATCACGGCGCAAACCTGGCCCGGATTCGCACTGAAAGCCGCGTCGGCCACCACGGTTTTTGCCGCTTTGGCCACGTCCACCGCAGCAATGCCGTGCACCTGCTGCAACCAGCACGGCTCGGCCGGCAACAAGGCGCGCAAACGGGTGCGATTGGCCGCGACATGCAGGGGATCGTCGCCGACGTGATCGCCCAGGTTGAAACTGTCCCACGGCGCGAGACTGCTGCCGCCACCGCGCAAGGTCTGCAGGGCGGCGACATTGTCGGGCGCCGGCCAATCGGGAACGAATACTTCAGGCACCGGCCAGTTGCTCGATCAGGTCGCGCATGTCGGCCGGCATCGGCACTTCCCACTGCATGAGGCGCCCGGTCGTGGGATGCACCAGACCCAGCCGGGTCGCATGCAGCGCCTGCCGAGTGAAGGGCGGCATGCGTGGATCGCGCTTGCCATAGACCGGATCGCCGACCAGCGGGTGACCGATGGATGCCATGTGAACTCGAATCTGGTGTGTCCGCCCGGTTTCCAGCGCGCATTCGAGCAGCGTGCAGTGATTGAAGATTTCCAGAACGCGATACCAGGTGAGAGCCGGCTTGCCGCCCCGGCTTTCAGGCACCACGGCCATCTTGGTCCGGTGCACCGGATGGCGGCCGATCGGCGTATCGACGCCGTTGTCCCGACGAATGACCCCGGAGGCCAGGGCCAGGTATTGCCGCTTGACCGTCCGTGCCTGCAACTGGCGCACCAGGTCGGTCTGCGCCTCGAGCGTCTTGGCGACGACGAGCAGGCCGCTCGTCTCCTTGTCCAGCCGATGCACGATGCCGGCCCGCGGCACTTCCGCAATAGCGGGCACATGGTGCAACAGCGCGTTCATCAGCGTACCGCTCCAGTTGCCGCTCCCCGGATGAACCACGAGACCGGCCGGCTTGTTGATGACGAGCAGCGTATCGTCCTCGAAGACGATGTCGAGCGGAATGTCTTCCGGTGCTTCGGAACAATCGTGCGCATCTTCCGGGACGGTGACGAGCAGCGACTCGCCACCGAACATCTTGCGCTTGGGTTCGCTGACCGATTCGCCATCGACACTGACACAACCTTCCTTGACCCAACCCTGCAAGCGGTTGCGCGAATGCTGCGGCAACAACTCGGCCAGTACCTGGTCAAGACGACGCCCGGCGCTGGCGTCTGGAACCGTCAGGCACAGCGGTTCGCTTAGGCTATAATCGCCGGAGTTTTCCATAGGATCATCATTCATGATGCGAAGTTTAGCTGCATTCCAGCCTTTCTCGGCCTTTCTCCGTTTGTTGACGGCGCTTTCTGTATGCGTCTGGCTGGCCGGTTGCAGTTCCTGGCAGACGACGCAGGACGAAACCATCGGCTGGTCGGCTGGTCGCCTCTATTCGGAAGCCAAGGATGCCCAGGCCGATAATCAATGGGACAAGGCTGCCAAATACCTGGAAAAGCTCGAAGCGCGCTACCCGTATGGCCGCTATGCCCAGCAGGCTCAACTGGAGCTGGGCTATGCCTATTGGAAAGCCGGCGAATCCGGCTCTGCCCTCGCCGCCTGCGACCGCTTCATCAAGTTGCACCCCGGCCACCCGTCGGTCGATTACGTGTATTACCTGAAGGGCCTGATCAATTTCAACGAGGATCTGGGCATTCTCGGTTTCATCAGCACGCAGGACCCGACCGAGCGGGACCCCAAGGCCGCCCGCGAAGCCTTCGATTCCTTCAAGGAAATGACCACCCGCTTCCCGAACAGCAAATACACGCCGGATGCGGTGAAGCGCATGAACTACCTGGTCAATGCCCTGGCCTCGCTTGATGTCCACGTGGCGCGCTACTACTACAAGCGTGGCGCCTACATTGCCGCCGCCAACCGCGCCCAGGCTGTGGTGAAGACCTACCCGCAGGCGCCGGCGGTCGAGGAGGCCATGTACATCATGGTCATCAGCTACGACATGCTCGGCGTCCCCGAACTGCGTGACGATGCTGAGCGCGTATTGAAGACCAATTTCCCGAACAGCCGCTTCCACCGCGAAGGCTTGGGTGGCAAAAAAGCCTGGTGGCAGCTCTGGTAAACGAGTAGCGACAGAGCGTGAAAAATGCCCGCCTTGGCGGGCATTTTCGTTTCAACCGCCCTGTTTGATCGCCAGCACAGCCTGATTACGCAAGGTGCGCAGCAGGGACAATTCCTTTTCCGGAATCGAAATGCCGCCCGGCTCATCGCGGTCGGCATAAATCAGCGCCACCGGGCTACCCTTGATGTTCAGGGGAAAGAGCACAAAGGAATGAGCCGAGACGGCCTTGCGGTACCAGTCCGGGATACGCCCGGCAATCTTGGGATCGTCGATGTCGCTGATCAGGATATCCACCCCCTTGGAAGTGGCGGCATGGAAGATGTCCGGCGTGAAGCTGAGCGGAAAGCGGAAGGATCTCGCCACGTCGTTGGCATCCGGCCCGAAACCGAAACGCCCCTGCATCGTTCCCGACTTGGCATCGCGTATGCACAACAGCACCCGCTTGAAACCCATCGCCCGATACATCGTCTCCAGGATGATGCGCAGGAGGTCATTCAGCTTGTAGTCATCGACCAGCGTGTTGCTGATGTCCTGAATACCCGCGGCGAGCACCGCCTGGGCATCGACCACTTCGCCTCCCTCACCGCTTTCGTCGGTTCCCGGTGCGCCCAGCAGCGGATCGCCATCACCCAGCCTTGCCTGCTCGATGAAATCGCCGGTTGTCGGGTCGCTGGCAGTGCCAGGACTGGCACCGATGGCGAACTGCCGCATCAGGCGGCCGAAATGCGTCTGCTGCAGGTTGAGATGGATGATGCGGGCGAAATCGGCCACTTCCTCGACGGAGCGCTTCACCGTCTGCATGACCTCACGCTCGCCCAGCGGAATCGCTGCGGCAAAGCGGGCCATGACCTTTTTCATCTCGCGGTCGCGCGCTTCCGGAGTCAATTGGGCGATGACATCGCATAGTTCGTTGGCCATCGCCGACAACACCTGCAGTCTGTCCTCCGGGGTATCCGCCTTGTGTACCTTGCCCGGCCCGAGCTTGCGCATCGAGCCGACGATCACCGGCGGGAAGCCCCACTGGCGGGCGATGGAAATACCCATCTCGTCGTAGGAAATGCCCAGCACCTGGCGTGACGCCTGTTCCTCGCTGCAGTTGCGCTGCTCCATGACGCGGCGAACTTCGTCGGACTCCTCCGGGAAGTAATACTGCGCCAGCAAGCGGCCAAGGCTATGGAACAAGGCGCAGATGAAGGTCTGCTCCTGGTCGCGCATCTGGGCCGTGGCGCTGATGTCCTTGGCCAGGATGCCGGCCAGGTTGGCACGCAGGAACTCTTCCTTCAACTGCGTGATATTGACCTTGTTCTGCAGGTGCTCGAACAAGAGCACGGTAATGGCGATATTGCGCACCGCCTCGAAGCCGAGCACGATGACCGCGCGCGACACGGTGCTGATGCTGCCGCCGCCGGCCGGCCGGAAATAGGCCGAATTGACCAGGCGCAGGATCTTGTTGGTCAGGGCAAAATCCTTGAGGATGGAATTCGACAGCTTGTTGATGCTTTCCGTCTCGCTGTTGGCAATCTTGTTGATCGCGCTGACCGACTCCGACAGGGCCGGGAAATCGCTCTTGTGGCGCATCCGGCGCAACAGGAATTCGAGGGTCGCCTGCCGTTGGCCGCCCCCCGCTTCACCGACTTCGACCTCGGGTTCGAGATAGTCTTCCAGCGCCTCGGCAAACTGCGCTGCCGACTGGTAACGCACCTCCGGATCCCGCGCCAGGGCCTTGTACAAAATTGCACTCAAAGCCTCGTCCACCGCAGCATCGTCGGGCAGACGCAAATCGTGATCGGTAATCCGACTAAAGACCGTCGCCAGCTTTTCACCACGGAATGCGCGCTGACCGCTGAGCATCTCGTAGAGAATGATCCCCGCGGCAAAGACGTCGCTGCGTGGCGAAAACTCCCGGTGCTGAATGTACTCGGGCGCCATGTAGGTCGGCGTACCGGTCATGCGGTTGCTGTGTTCGGCCGGATCGTCGACACGCGAAGCGATCCCGAAGTCCATCACGCGCGGCATGCCGTTTTCGTCGAGCAGGATATTCGAAGGCTTCAGGTCGCGATGGACGATGCCCATCCGGTGCGCATGCTCGACGGCATCGAGTATCGGCCGCAGGATGCCGATGGCCTTGACCGCCGACAGGGCACCGCTCTCTTTCAGAAACGCCGCCAGGCTTTCCCCCGGCACGTATTCGAACACCAGGTAGATATCGCCCCGCTCCTCGCCGGCCTCGTAGATCGGCACGATATTGGCGTGGCGCAGCTTGCTGACGGTGCGCGCCTCGGTCAGCAACTGCTGGTTCTGCAGCGGATCGGGCTGCGAAAAATGCAGGGTCTTGATCGCGATCTCACGCTGCAACTGGGGATCGAAGCCGAGATAGACCACGCTCTGCGCACCGCGCCCAAGCTCATCCCTGACTTCGAAACGACCGATCTTCTTAGCCATGTTCCGCTGCTATCCAAAGTAGGTGCGGGATACCGTCGGCCCCGCCAACAAGCACTGCGTTCTGCCCGTAGTCTTCGCCCAGGGCACAGGCATCCTCGGGCAGCAAATCAGGCACGAAGCAACTTTCCTCCGTCGGCCAATCGCCGCTATCGGCCACATTCTCGGCGGCATAGGGTTCGTAGTTGCCTTCCAGCAGGTCGCACTCCAGCTGTGCCTGACGCTCGGCATTCTCATTGGCTGACAGCCGTTGCGACCCCGGATTGCACGCCGTGATCACGGCAAAACTCTCGATCGACTCACCCCGCAACCAGTTGCGTAGCGCTTCGCAAGGCTGATCGATGCGCAATTCGCACATCGTATCCGGCAGAAAAATCCGGTAGGTCGTGGCGCGAAAAAGCGCCTCCAATTCACTCGTCTTCGCCATCGAACTCCACCGTTCCGATCAGTTTCTCGGCATCGCCGGCCGGCAGCGCCTCGACTTCCTTCAGCTTGCGCGACAGCTGGCGGGTGCGCGTCTCGGCCTTGCTGATGCTGTTGCTCGCCTCATCCAGCTTCTTCTTGGTATGCGCCAGCGCCTCGCCAAACTTGCCGAATTCGGTCTTCACCGCCCCCAGCACGGCCCACACCTCGGCCGAGCGCTGCTCGATGGCCAGAGTACGGAAGCCCATCTGCAGGCTGTTCAACATCGCTGCCAGCGTCGTCGGACCGGCCAGGCTGATCCGGTAGTCGCGCTGCAACACCTCGGCCAGACCGGGGCGACGCAGCGCTTCGGCATACAGCCCTTCGATCGGCAAATAGAGTATGGCGAAATCAGTGGTGTGCGGTGGCGCCACGTATTTCTCGCGGATGCTCTTCGCTTCGTTCTTCAGGCGCAACTCGATGGCCTTGGCCGCCTCCTCGATGGCAGCCGGCTCCTGCGCATCGAGCAGGCGCTGGTAATCCTCGATCGGAAACTTGGCATCGATCGGCAACCAGACGACGGCACCATCGTCCTTGCCTGGTAGGCGAATGGCGAAATCGACCCGCTCGCCGCTGCCCGGTTTGGTCGCCACATTGGCGGCGAACTGATCGATCGTCAGCAGTTGTTCGAGCAGTGCGGACAACTGTACTTCGCCCCAGGTGCCGCGTGTTTTGACGTTGGTCAGTACACGCTTGAGGTCGCCCACGCCGGCCGCCAGCGACTGCATTTCACCCAGGCCACGATGCACCTGCTCCAGGCGGTCGCTGACCAGCTTGAAGGATTCGCCCAGGCGCTGCTCCAGCGTCGCATGCAGCTTCTCGTCAACAGTGCGGCGCATTTCCTCGAGCTTGTTGGCATTATCCGTCTGGATCGCCGCCAGCCGCCCCTCCACCGCCTGCTTCAGACGCTCGAAGCGCTCGTCGAGACCCAGCGAGAAACGATTGAGTTCGCGGGCAAAGGCTTCCAGTCGCTCGGCCTGCAAGGTGCCGAACTGCCCAACCTGCGTGCTCAGCGCCTGGCTCAGCAGCGTGGACGATTGCGCCCGCTCCTCGCGGTCACGGAAGGATTCTTCGGCATCCTCGCGCCGGCCGCGCGCCAGTTCCTCACGCAACTCGCGCTCGAGCCGGGCGATGCCCTTTTCCAGCGCCTCCTGCAGGTTGCGCAGGCGCGCCTCATCATCCTGCCTGTGGTTGCCACGCAACAGCAAAGCCACCTGCAAGAGAATGATCACCACCATACCGGCCACCACGGCCAGCCCCATCAATTCACTCATCCTGCCTT
The DNA here is from genome assembly GCA_041918795.1 of Azonexus sp. Classification (GTDB taxonomy): domain Bacteria; phylum Pseudomonadota; class Gammaproteobacteria; order Burkholderiales; family Rhodocyclaceae; genus Azonexus. The sequence goes on from JAYRUZ010000054.1 coordinate 8,730, forward strand.
ACCTCAACGAAAAATCGACGCGATTACCCTTGGCCTTGTCGTCACCCCCGGTTTTCTCGGGCAACAGGAAGACGCGCTCTGGTGGCACCTTGCCGGTTTCGACCAGCCAAGCCTGTACATTCTCGGCCCGCTGCCGTGCCAATTGGCGCAAATCGTCGTCGCTGGCCGGCAGGTTGGCCAACATCAGCTTTTCCATTTCGTCGACCGGCAAATCCTTCAGCATGCCGATGGCGTTACGAGGTTTCGGGAACTTGGCTTCGCGGTAGGCCCGCGTCAGGTAGGTTTTATATTCCTCCGGCGCGATTTGGATGGCTTCCAGCGAATTGCCTTCACCGCTCTTGCGCAAGTCCTTCAATTTCTCGGCCTTCATGGCTCGCTCGATGGCCACCCGCTTGACCCCTTCGCGGTCAACTTCGGGATCAGCCCAGCCGGCAATCTCCAGTTTCAGCGACGAGCGCTCGGTCAGCGCCTTGGCCAGCGCTTCGAGCTTCTTGGTGGCTGCCTCGGACAGATTCGCGTGGCCAACGGCGAATTCGACATTCGACAACTCTTCACCGCCACCGAACATCGATCCCAGCAAGGCAAAGGGCGAGGTCACCGCCTTGACGAAGAGATTGACGATGACCCGTACGATCAGCCCGCCGACCGAGAACTCCGGATCGTCCAGCGAACCGGAAATCGGCAGGTTGATGTCGATTTCCCCGCGATTGTTCTTCAGTAGCGACAGCGCAAGATTGACCGGCAGCTTGGTCGCATCCGGACTTTCCACCTTGTCGCCAAAGGTAAACTGGTCGATGAAGACACGGTTGTCCGCCGAGAGCTGGCGATTCTCCAACTTGTAGGCCAGGTTCATCGACAGCTTGCCCTTCTCGATGGCGTAGCCGGCATACTTGCCGGAATACGGCGAAAAACCGACCAGATCGATTCCGGTGATGTCGGCCTTGATGTCGAGGAAGCTCTTGGCGGCCAGGGGATTGAGCTTGCCGGCAATCTGCACCGGTGCCGAGTTGGCGTAGCTGCCGCGCATATCGAGATCAGCCACGCTATCGGCCGCCGAAGACAGTCCATTAACCTTGCCACCGAGTTTGGTGACGTTAACCGTGTAATTCGGCTTGACGAAGAAATCGGAGAAATTGACCGTACCGTTCTGCACCGTGATCTTGGCAATCTTGATCGGCGGCGGCGCCTTGGCCGGTTCGGCCGGGGCTGGCTTGTTCGCCTCCGCCGGCTTGCTTTCACCCGGCGCGGCCGCCTCCTTGCTCTCCGGCTTCTTGACGATATCGGCCACATTCAGGCGACCGTCCTTGTTCAGGATCAGGCGCGAATAGAAATCGGCCAGTGCAATTTCGCCGATGTTGATCGCCAGCGGGTCAAGGCGGAAATCGACATTGCCGAAGTAAAGTGATTTCCACTTCAGGAAATCCGCGCTATTGAGCTTGTCCACCGCAACAAAGTCGCCCAGCGTCGCCGAGCCCTTGTAGGCGGCCTTCAATTTGCCATCGGAGACCTGAATGCTGGCCTCGCCCTTGTTCGACACCTGACCGCGAGTCACCGAAATATTCAGGAACTGCCCGAAATATGGCTCGAACGGCATCATCGGGATGGCGACTGTCTCGACCTTCACCGCCACATCGAGCGGTGCAGCCTGCACGCTGGCGGAAACGTCGAGGCTGCCCTTGGCATTGACCTTGCCCTTGATGGCGATCTGTCCCTTCTTGCCCGTTTCGTTGGTCAGGCCCTCGCCTTTGACGCTGAAGCCTTCAAGTTGCTGCACGGCGGCCGGCTGCGTGGTCCTGTCCTCGAAACGGACCGCCAGGGCATCGACTGCCAGCTTGTCGAGTCGCGCCACCCAGGGTTTTTCATCCTTGGCCTTCGCCTTGGTTTCACCACTGGCCGCAGCCTTCAGGGCTGGCGGATTGAGCCATTCGATTTCTCCAGCCGGGTTGCGCAACATGCGGACCAGGGTGCCCTGATTGTGCAGCTCGGCAATATCGACCCGGC
>JAYRUZ010000055.1:0-10679 GCA_041918795.1 Azonexus sp.
GACGAGTTGCTGGAAGTGCTGCTATTGCTCGAATCGGTCTCTTGTTGGGCTTCCAGTTGAGCCAGCTTCATTTCCAATGCCTGTATCTGCTGTTCGAGAGCCTTGGCCTGCTGTGCGGCATCTTGCGAGTCGCTTTGCTGCACGCGAGCCAGTTGCTTTTCGAGTGCGGCGATCTGCCGTCTCAACGCGGCAATCTGCGAAGCGCTGGACGTGCTGCCATAGCTGCTGCTTGTCGGGCTTGTTGAACCAATCGAAGCGATCATCGAGACCATTTTGCCGTTGCCGCAACGTGATATTGCGGCCTGCCTCCTTACTTTCTTTATGGGCCTGGCCTGCCCGGATTTCAATGGGTTGCGGGGTAAAGTTGGGTAAAAGCCAGTTCGCGGCGGATTGCCTCGATCACGCCGGGCCAAGCGCCCGGTTCGGCTTGGCGGAACAGCCGCATCGTCGGATACCAGGGCGTCTGTTCCGCGTCGAGTTGCCAGCGCCACTCCGCCGCATGCCTGAGCAGCAGCCAGCAGGGTTTGCCCAGGGCGCCAGCCAGATGGGCGACAGCCGTATCGACGGTGATGACGAGGTCGAGATTAGCGATCAAGGCGGCCGTTTGTGCCATGTCGGTCAGTTCGGCGGCGAATTGCCGGAAGGATGGCCAGGTGGCGACCAGGCTTTGTTCCCGTTCCTGGATGCGGTCATGCAGTGCGACGAATTCCAGGTTACCGTCGATGAGCGGTCGCAGGGTGTCGAGTGGGATATCGCGGCTGGGATTGGGCAAGCCGTTTTGGCGCCCGGCCCAGGCGATACCGATTCTTGGCGCTTTCCTGTCACCAAGTTGCTTACGCCAATGGGCGCGAAGTGCCGGGGTGGCATGAAGATAGGGGGCTTCGGTCCGAATGTCAGCGCGACTGATATTTAGCGCCAGAGGCAGGCTCATCAGCGGGCAATGGGCGTCATGCTCGGGGACGGAGTGGGGTTGCCGGGCCAGCACCTGAATTCGTGAATCCAGTGTGGCCAGCAGGTCGCACAAGGGTGCGGGAGCGAGCAAGACGACATGCTTTGCCTCATCGGCAAGCCGGGTGGCAAAGCGCACGAACTGGATGGTGTCGCCCAAACCTTGCTCGGCCCACAGCAGCAGCGTTTTGTCGTGCAGTGGAAGGTCGCCCAGCCACAGCGGCTTGTCGCTGATCAGGCGGCGTTGAGCCAGTTGTGGCGTGTGCCAACGCCACTCGTACAGCGGCCAGCCGTGCTGAAAATCGCCTTCGGCCAGATAGCAATGCGCCTGTTCCAGATGGGCCTGGGCCAGGCTTGGGTTGAGCTTGGCCGCTTGGGCGAAGGATGAGCGTGCTTCACGGTAGCGATCCATTTGCTGTAGCACATAACCGCGGTTGAACCAGGCCAGGGCATGGTTTGGGTTTTCGCCGAGAAGTTCGTCGTAGGCGGCGAGGGCGCTTGTCTGCTGGCCGAGTTCGGCGTGTACGAAGGCGCGCTTGAATTGCGTCGTTTCGTCCAGGCGGCCGGCGAGTTGGCGGGCGCGTTCGTAGTCTTGTTGGGCCAGAGTGAATTCGCGAGCGGCAAAGAAGAAGTCGGCGCGCTGGACATAGGCCCCGCTGTCGTTTGGGCTGTCAGCGAGTTGATCAACAAATTGTTGTGTGGCGGCATTCAGAATGGCCGCGCGGATGGCTCCAACTTCGTCCGAGGCAAGACCCGCCTGTTCAACGACGTCAAGGTCGGCCAAGGCCTCATCGTAGCGTTTCAAGGCGAGCAGAACCTCGGAGCGTGAGACGTGACAGGCGTGAAAATCCGGAAGGACTTCGAGCGCTCGATTGAGGCAGGCGAGGGCGGCGTCGAGTTGATTCTGCTCACGGTGCACGATGCTGTGGCAGATGAGACTGACGGCCTGCTCCAGGCTTGATGCTGCGGAAATCCCTGCTGCGAGCATGAGTTTGGCGATGTGATGAGCAGGGAATGAATCTAGGTCAGTGGCGTGTTAATTGACGTTAGCAAAGGATATGTTGTGTAAGGATGGGCCGGAACGGCGCTCAGATGGCCAGGCGTGTTTCCTCCAGCAGTGCGGCGACGACCGAGCCGCCGACGGCGTCTTCCGGGTCCATGGCGATGACGCGGGCGATCATGGCTTCGGCCTTGGCCGGTTGGCCGCTGCGCAGGTGCACGAAGGCCAGGCCCTTGAGGGCCGACAGGGCGTAACCCGGTGCTTCCTTCCAGAGCAGCCAGTTGTCCGAGAGGCCGGCGTTGCGGGCGGCGGTGGCCATCCAGTCCTGGGCGGCGATCAGCGCCTTGTCGAATTGTCGACAACGGTTGTAGTGCTTGACCAGGCAGCGACGGGCAACCACGGCATCGGGGGCGAGCGAAATGGCGGCGAGAAATAGGCGCTCGGCCAGGGCGCGGTCGGCGAAATGGGCCGCCACGCCTTGTTGCAGCAGGTGATCGACTGCCGGCGGGAGTTGGCCGAAATCGAGTTTTTCGTCATCATCGAGTGCGATCATTTCTTGCTTGGCTAGAGGTTGGGGAAACCCGTTCAAGCAACAAGCATGCAATCCAGACAAGGAGTTCCGATGTTTCTCGCCATGAACCGCTTTCGCATCGCGCCGGGGCGCGAAGATGATTTCGTCGCGCACTGGCGCAACCGCAACAGTTACCTCGACGAGGTGCCGGGTTTCGTCTCCTTCAACCTGCTGCGCGGGCAGAGCACCGACGAATGCACGCTGTTCGCCTCGCATTCGGTTTGGGCGTCCGAACAGGCTTTCATCGACTGGACGAAGTCGGAAGCTTTCCGCAAGGCGCACATGCAGGCCGGGCAGTCGCCGCGCGACTTCTACCTCGGCCCGCCGCAGCTGGAAGTATTCGAATCCGTGCTGTGATCAGTGGATGCGGCCGTCGACGCGTGGCTGCATGAGCATCGGGATGTAGCGCCCGGCCAGGATGCCGAAGGCCAGTAGCCAGCAGGTGGCGGCGGCGTGGATGCAGCCAAGGTAGACGCCTGGCGCGAATTGCGGCACGACGACGCGGACGATCAGGCCGAGCAGCATGATGTAGAGCGTGGCCTTGTCGACCCCGTCGAACATCACCTTGCGCCCGGTATGGCCCTTGGAAATACGCACGATCATGGCCGGAATGACGCAGCCCATGGCGCCGAAGGTGAACAGATGTACCGATACGCTGCCGACCCAGACGAAACTGGCGACCTGGCCGAGCCCGTCGATCAACAACTGCCCGACGATGGAGAGGTAACCGACGTACATGATGCCGATGTCGATACGGCGGAAGGCGAGTTGCGGTTTCCAGAAAACGAAGCGGAAGGCGAGCAGCGCAGCGAGCAAAAAGGCGACTGCTGCGGTGTACGGGCCGGGAAGGGCAAAATCCACGACCAGCACAAGGCCGAGCAACTTGATCGCCAGGTCGAGCTTGGGGTTGCGCAGGATCTCGGCCTGGAAGGCGGCCTTCATGAATTGCGTCAGGGTGCGTTCGAGCATGACCAGGAAGGCCAGGCGGAACAGCGCGATACACATGCGCTCGCCGGCTTCGTAGTCGTTGCCCGAGAGCAACATGTATTTGGCGAACAGGAAGGCCGGTAGCATGACGATGAAGAAGACGTTGTCGCGATAGCTGTCCTGCTGGCGGTAGCGCAGCAGTGTCCACACCAGCATGGCGGCGATGCAGCCGAGGAAGAGGTTGCTGGCGACGATGAACAGCGGCGTCGGCCAGTGGCCGCCGAAGCTCATGGCGATGCGTTCGACGATCCAGCAGCCGGCCAGCAGCATCAGCGCCGGACCGTGGTAGCCGCGGATATTGACCCAGTTTTTCGTCGAGGTGAGCAGGAAGCCGCCGAGCACGGCCCAGCCGAAGCCGAAGAACATTTCGTGGGCGTGCCACTGGATGGAAGAGAAGCGGGTGTCGGGCGCCGGCAGGCTGCCCCCGAACATCAACGCCCAGACCACCGGCAGGATCATGCCGGCCAGGCAGGCCAAGCTGAAGAAGGGACGGAAACCGACCAGCCAGAGCGGATGTTTGGTGTGCAGCAACATGAAGAACCTTGGAGTCGGAAAGCTATCGAAGTGACGAGTTTAGCGACACTGGGCCGGGACTGACTTGATTTATCCGGTGCTTGTCACGCAGCGCAGGCAACATTAGCGTAAAATTCTGCCCTTGGTTGCAGGCGAGGGGTATATGCAGCCAGCTGTTTCCTTAAGGACAATGATGAAGCGTGTGGATGATTTCCGCTTGCGACTGGGCAAGCACGAACTGGTTCCGATCATGATCGGTGGCATGGGAGTCGATATTTCGACTGCCGATCTGGCCCTGGAGGCAGCCCGTCTGGGCGGGGTCGGACACATCTCCGACGCGATGATCAACACCGTTTCGGATCGCCGCTACGCCACCAAGCACGTCAAGGAAAAGCTCGCGCAGTACAAGTTCAACGTGAACAACGAGGACAAGTCGCCGGTCAAGTTCGACCTCGGCCGCCTCGTCGAAGCCACCAAGCTGCACGTCGAAGCGACGATGGCACGCAAGCAGGGCAGCGGCATGGTCTTCATCAACTGCATGGAAAAGCTGACCATGAATGCGCCGAAAGAGACGCTCAAGGTCCGCATGACGGCGGCCATGGACGCCGGCATCGAAGGCATCACCCTGGCGGCCGGCCTGCATCTCGGTTCGTTTGCGCTGATCGAGGATCACCCGCGTTTCCGCGACGTCAAGCTGGGCATCATCGTTTCGTCGGTGCGCGCCCTGCAGTTGTTCCTGAAAAAGAGCGCCCGCACCGGCCGCCTGCCCGACTACGTCGTGGTCGAAGGCCCGCTCGCCGGCGGCCACCTCGGTTTCGGCATGGACTGGGCGCAGTACGACCTGGCGACCATCGTTGCCGAGGTTCTGCAGTACCTGAAAGACGAAAAACTCGATATCCCGGTCGTCCCGGCTGGCGGCATCTTCACTGGCTCCGACGCAGCCGGCTTCCTGGAAGCCGGCGCCGGTGGCGTGCAGGTGGCGACGCGCTTTACCGTGGCCGAAGAATGCGGCCTGCCGGCTGACGTCAAGCAGGAGTATTACAAGGCCAGCGAGGACGATATCGAGGTCAACCAGATTTCGCCGACCGGCTACCCGATGCGCATGATCAAGAAAAGCCCTGGCATCGGCGACGGCATTCGTCCGAACTGCGAAGCCTACGGCTACCTGCTCGACGCCAACGGCAAGTGCGCCTACATCTCCTCGTACAACCGCGAAGTGGCGGCCCACCCGGAGGCGCGCAAGGTCCAGGTCTGGGACAAGACCTGTCTGTGCACGCACATGCGCAATTTCGATATCTGGACCTGCGGTCAGCTGACTTATCGTCTGAAGGATACGACCAACAAGTTGGCCGATGGCAGCTATCAGGTTCTGTCCGCAGAGCACATCTTCAAGGATTACCAGTTCAGCACCGACAACAAGGTCGCTCTGCCGGAGCCGATCACCGGCTGAACGCCGGAAAATAGCCGAAGCAGCCATAGGGGGGCATAGCAGGCGATGGGGAGTGGATTGATTCAGCAGGCGCGCAGCGTCGTGGGCAATCTGATTGGCCTGGCGGGCTGGACTTCGGCCCTCGTGCTGCTCGGCTTGACACCTGCCTGGGCGGACCACGACAGCGAACACGCGGCGGAGTCCAGTTTCTCGTTGCATGGCTTCGGCACGCTGGGGGCGGCCCGCAGTACGACCGATGAGGTGAGCTTCGTTCGCGACCTGACGCAGCCTCGCGGTGTTGGCCGCGAATGGTCGGCCAAACTCGACAGCCTGCTGGGCGTCCAGGCCAATTGGCGGGTGACTCCGCAGTTTGAGGCTGTTGTCCAGGCCGTCAGCAAATATCGCTACGACCGCAGTTTCACGCCGGATATCAATTGGGCCTTCGTCAAATACGACGTGATGCCCAACCTGAGCTTGCGGGCCGGTCGGCTCGGTACCGAATTCTTCATGCTGGCTGATTCGCGTAATGTCGGTTATTCCTACCTGCCGGTGCGTCCGCCGGGCGATTATTTCTGGTATCTGCCCTTCGCCAACATTGATGGCGGCGATGCCACGCTGACCCTGCCGGCCGGCGACGCGCTGGTGCGCGGCAAGGTGTTCTACGGTCTGGCGCAGGGCAAGATTCCCTTGGCCGACAAGCAGTGGGATATCCGTAATTCGCCGATGGTCGGTGGTTATGTCGAGACGCATTACGGCGGCTGGCAGTTGCGCGCCAGCTACGCCAATATCGAGTTCTCGCGCGACTTGCCGATCGACGATGTCTTGCTTTATTCGCCAGCCCCGGCGGCGGCCGCGAAATATGTGGCAACCAAGGACACGCGCAGCCACTACTATTCTCTCGGCGCCGTATACGACTCCGGTCCGTGGCAATTGCAACTGCTGATCAACCATATCGAGCAGGGCAGCAATGCTTTCGAAAGCTCGGATGGCGGCTACGCCCTGGCCGGCTACCGGATCGGCGAATTCACGCCTTACCTGGGGTATTCCTGGGTGCAGTCCTATCGTCGTGGCAATCCGTCGGGTGATCCGGTGGTCGGCGCGGTGATGGCCGATGCGCACGCCGTGCAACGGACCTCGATTGTTGGCGTGCGTTGGGATGTGGTGCGCAACGTGGCCCTCAAGGCGCAATGGGATGGCATTCGCGCCCAGCCGACTTCGCTCTTCCCGTATCGTGATGACCCGAGGGGCGGAAGCTGGTCCGGCAAGGCCGACATCTTCTCGCTGACCATGGATTTCATCTTCTGATCATGAAATCCTGGGCCAAACATCTTCTCTCACTCCTGATCCTCTTCGGCGGACTTGCCGCCTGGGAGGTTCGCGCCGATCTCGTCGTCGTGGTCAATGCGCGCCTGGGCGTCGCGGCGATGACGCGCAACGAGGTGATCAATATCTTCTTCGGGCGCTATCGCCAGTTCTTCAACGGTGCCGAAGCGGAGCCGGTCGATCTGGCCGACGGCAATCCGGATCGCGCCCGTTTCTACGCGGCGCTGGTCGGCAAGGACATTTCCGAGGTCAATGCCTACTGGTCGCGCCAATTGTTCTCCGGGCGCATGCAGCCGCCGACCAAGGTGGCAAGTCAGGAAGATGTGCTGAAATGGGTGGCGACCCATCCGGGAGGGATCGGCTTCATCGACCTCGCCAAGGCCGATGCCCGCGTTCGCGTGGTGTACGAACTCAAGCCCTGAACCGGCTTCTCGTTAGAAAAAAATGAACATCGAACTGATCGGGATGGTCATCATCTTCGTGGCGATTGCAATTATCGTCGTGAAGGCGAAATAATCGCCCTGCAGTTCCCGTTCTAAAACTCATAAAACGAGGAGACAAATATGCCCAGAAGAATGATCCGCGACATCATTGCCGGCCGCGGGCCGGTGACGGCCAGCCAGGCGATGAGCGTGCGTGAAGCGAGCCGCTTGATGGCACAAAAACGTATCGGGGCCTTGCTGGTCGTCGAAGGCCAGCGCATTGCCGGCATCTTTACCGAGCGCGATGCCCTGAACAAGGTGCTGGCCGGTAGCCTGGATCCGGACAAGACGACGCTTGGCCAGGTCATGGTGGCCAATCCGGACACCATTCGTGCCGACAAGCCCTTGGCCTACGCGCTACACATGATGGCCGAAGGCGGCTATCGCCACGTGCCGGTGGTGGACGATGCGGGCGCGCCAGTCGGCATGGTGTCGGCGCGCGATGCGCTGGGCCAGGACATGGTCGACCTGGAGCGCGAATTACAGCACCTGAAGGAGCTGGAAGCCTCGATCGGCTACTAAGCTCAGGCTGATTTACTCAGGTTTTCCCTAAGCTGGACTCCAGCCAAAACGCGCCAGCAGCCCGGCGAATTCGCCGCTGACTGGCGCTTTTATTTGCAGCCGCTGGCCACTGATCGGGTGGTCGAAACTTAGTTCAATACAGGCGAGCAGCAGGCGATGGCAAGCCAGATGCTCGGCGAAGTAGCGGTTGTGCTTGCCTTTGCCATAGGTGGCGTCGCCGATGATCGGATGGGCGAGATGCTTCAGATGGCGGCGTAGCTGGTGGCGGCGGCCGGTGACCGGTTCCAGTTCGAGCAGGGCGTAGCGGCTGCTTGGATAGCGGTCGATCTCGACTAGGAGTTCGACGGTGGCGAGGCGGCGGTAATGGGTGACGGCGGGTTGGGCTTGCCAACTGCTGTCGGTGCCACGGAATTCGTAATCATCGCGCTGGCGCGATAGCGCATGATCGATGCTGCCGTTTTCCGGCGGATGACCACGGACGACGGCCCAATAACGCTTGCCGACCGTGCCGGCCTCGAACTGCTTGCCGAGCTGGCTGGCGATCTCGGCGCTCAGGCCAAAGAGCAGCACGCCGGAGGTGCCGCGATCCAGCCGGTGGGCCGGCCAGACGCGCTGGCCGATCTGGTCGCGCAGGATCTGGATGGCGAAACGTGTTTCGTGGCGGTCGATTTCCGAGCGATGGACGAGCAGGTTGGGCGGCTTGTCGATGACGACGATGTGCTCATCGCGATAGAGCACGCCGAGCGGCGGCTCAGCGGATGCCGCCGCCTCACTGCTGCGGTGCACAGCGTTTTCAGGCAAAAAACCGGGCCTTGGCGTCGGCGGGAATGTTCATGCCGGTGACATGGGCGCGGTCGAGCAGTTCCCAGTAATAGCGGTAGGAGGCACGGTCGTGCAGTTTGCCGGCATGCTGGATCGGGCCCCAATCCTTGTCCTGGGCGGCGATCAGGATTTCGCTGGCGGCCTGCACTTCGGAGAAGTCCGGGCGCATGGCTTCGACGATGGGCACGATCTGGTTCGGGTGGATGCTCCACATGCGCAGGTAGCCGAATTCGCTACGGGCGCGCAGCGCATCGTTGCGGATGTAGTCGATGTCCTTCAGTTCGGTCGTGACGTTGTGCGAGGGCACGACGCCATGGGCCAGCGCGGCGGCCGAAATTTCGCACTTGGCGCGGGTGACCAGCGGGTGTTCGAACTGACCGGGGCTCTTCATCGCGCTGCCGGGAATGGCGCCGTGGTGGCCGGAGACGAAATCCATCAGGCCGAAATCGAGCGACTCGACGCCGGGCAGGGCGGCGATTTCCCACACTTCACGCAGCGCGCCATGGGTCTCGATCAGCACATGGACCGGAATGCTGCGGTGCACACCGTATTTTTGCGAAATTTCATTGAGCGCTTCGATCTGCATCTGCACATCGCGCGCGCTGCACGGCTTGGGCAGGGTGATGAAGGGCAGGCGCTGACCGGCCAGGCTGACCAGGATTTCCATGTCCTGCCGCCAGTGCAGGTGCGTCACGTCATGCACGCGCGCGCCGACGCGGTTGAACAGGTTGTCCTCGCTGTTGATCACTGCGGCGGCCATTTCTGCATGCTCGCGCTCGGCGCCGGCATGCGCGCCGTCCTCGCAGTCGCAGGTGATGTCGAAGATCGGCCCGAGTTCCTTCTGCAATTGCAGCGCCTTTCGCATCAGCTTTTCCGAGCCGGCATAGTGATCGACGGCGGGCAGGATGGGGAAGGGCTTTTCGCCGGCAAAGAGGACGTCTTGTGGGTGGCGCATGGCAGGTATCGGAGCAGAGTGTGAGGGGCGACTTGAAAAGAAAAAGGCCGCGGCATTTTACCGCGGCCTTTCGCTGAAGCTAGGGGGCAGGCTGGATTACAGCATGTCCTTGACGGCTTCGGCTTCGTCGGTCAGTTCCTTGAGAGTGATGTTCATCTTCTCGCGGCTGTACTCGTCGATTTCCAGACCCTGGATGATCTTGAAGGAACCACCCTTGCACTCGCACGGGAAGCCGTAGACGATGCCGGCCGGGATGCCGTAGGAACCGTCGGAAGGAACACCCATGGTGACCCAGTCGCTAGAGCCGAGGACCCAGTCACGGACGTGGTCGATGGCAGCGTTGGCGGCAGAAGCAGCCGAGGACAGGCCACGGGCTTCGATGATGGCGGCGCCACGCTTGCCGACGGTCGGCAGGAAGACGTCGTTGTTCCAGGCGTGATCGTTGATCAGGGCCTTGACGTTGTCGCCGTTGGACTCGCAGTTGCGGTAGTCGGCATACATCGTGGGCGAGTGGTTACCCCAGACGACCAGCTTCTTGAAGGAAGAAACGGCGCGGCCGGTCTTCTCGGCCAGTTGCGACAGGGCACGGTTGTGGTCCAGGCGCAGCATGCCGTGGTAGTTGTTCGGGTTGGTGCGGCCAACCTTCTTGGCGGCGGCAGCAGCGATGTAGGCGTTGGTGTTGCACGGGTTGCCGACGACCAGAACCTTGACGTCTTCCTTGGCGTTCTCGGCAATGGCCTTGCCCTGAACGATGAAGATGGCGCCGTTGGCGGTCAGCAGGTCGGCACGTTCCATACCCTTGGTACGGGGACGGGCACCAACCAGCAAGCAGACGTCGGCATCCTTGAAGGCGACGTTCGGATCATCGGTAGCGACCATGCCGGCGAGCAGCGGGAAGGCGCAGTCGTCGAGTTCCATCATGACGCCCTTGACGGCTTGCTGAGCCTGCGGGAGGTCCAGCAACTGGAGGATGACCGGCTGGTCTTTGCCCAGCATTTCGCCGGAGGCAATGCGGAACAGCAGGCTATAACCGATTTGGCCGGCGGCGCCGGTCACGGCAACGCGCATGGGGGCTTTGGACATGTATCGCTCCTGTATTGAAACAGCGTGGTAGAAATTGTTCGCTT
>JAYRUZ010000056.1:0-10605 GCA_041918795.1 Azonexus sp.
GGGTGTGCTGGTCGTGGGCCGTCCGGACGGCGGCGACGATGTCGTCAAGCTGCATCAGAAGCGCTCCAGTTCCGGGAATTTGATCTCGCCATGATGCACATGCATGCGTCCGTATTCGGCGCAGCGGTGCAGGCTGGGCACGGCCTTGCCGGGGTTGAGCAGGCCCTCGTCGTCGAAAGCCGCCTTGATGCGATGGAAGGCCGCCAGTTCGGGCGTGGCGTATTGCACGCACATCTGGTTGATCTTCTCGACACCGACGCCATGCTCGCCGGTAATCGAGCCGCCCAGCGCCACCGACAATTCGAGAATCTCCGCGCCGAAGGCTTCGGCTTTTTCCCAATCGCCGGGCTTGGACATGTCGTACATGATCAGCGGATGCAGGTTGCCGTCACCGGCATGAAAGACGTTGGCGCAGCGCAGGCCGTATTTCTTTTCCATCTCGGCGATGGACGACAGCATTTCGGCCAGACGCTTGCGCGGAATGGTGCCGTCCATGCAGTAATAGTCCGGCGTGATGCGCCCGACCGCCGGGAAGGCCGCCTTGCGCCCGGCCCAGAAACGCAGGCGCTCGGCTTCGGATTGGGAAACGCGAATATCGCGCGCCCCGGCCGCCGTCAGCACCTCGCGCACGCGGGCGATTTCCTCGGCCACTTCCTCCGGCGTACCGTCCGATTCGCAGAGCAGGATAGCCTCGGCCTCCAGGTCGTAGCCGGCGTTGACGAAAGGTTCGACCGCGGCAGTCGCCGGCTTGTCCATCATCTCCAGCCCGGCCGGGATGATGCCGGCGGCGATGATTGCCGCCACCGCGTCGCCGGCCTTGGCCACGTCGTCGAAGGAAGCCATCACCACCTGCGCCAGCTCCGGTTTGGGCAGCAGCTTGACCGTCACCTCGGTGACCACGCCAAGCATGCCTTCCGAGCCGATGAACAAGGCCAGCAGATCGTAGCCCGGCGCATCCGGCCCCTCGCCGCCAATCTCGAACACCTCGCCCTCGATGCTGATGACACGCACACGCAGCACGTTATGCACGGTCAGGCCATATTTCAGGCAATGCACGCCGCCCGAATTCTCGGCCACGTTGCCGCCCAGCGTGCACGCGATTTGCGAGGAGGGATCGGGCGCGTAATAGAGGCCGTGTGACGCGGCGGCTTCCGATACCGCCAAGTTGCGTACGCCAGGCTGCACGACAGCCAGCCGTGCCAAGGGATCGACGCGCAGGATCTTGTTGAAGCGCGCCAGCGACAGCACGACACCCTGCGCATGCGGCCGCGCGCCGCCCGACAGGCCGGTCCCCGCACCGCGCGCCACGACCGGCACGCCGAGCTGGTGGCAGGTGCGCAGCACATCGATCACCTGCCCCTCGTTTTCCGGCAGGCAAACCGCCATCGGCATCTCGCGATAGGCGGTCAGGCCATCGCACTCGTAGGGGCGCAGATCCTCGTCGTCATGCAACAGGCAATGCCGGGGCAGGATGCCTTGCAGGCGACGAATCAGCGTGTCTCGCTCCGTGTGGAAATCTTTTTCTAGCATATGGGCCTCATTCTACGCCGACGAGGAAGGCGCGAAAGTCGTTCACATTGGTCCGTGTCGGGCCGGTGACGAGGAGATCATCGAGGCCGGCAAAGAAGCCCCAGGCATCGTTGTTCGCCAGATATGCCGAGCCATCCAGACCCCTTTGGCGCGCCCGGAGCAGCGTATCTGGGCCGATGAAAGCACCGGCGTTGTCTTCCGAGCCATCGATCCCATCGGTGTCCGCCGCCAGCGCATGGATGCCAGGCGCGCCACCTAGGGCCATGGCTGCGCCGAGCAGCAATTCCGTATTGCGCCCACCGCGCCCCTGACCGCGTACGGTCACCGTTGTCTCGCCGCCCGACAGTAGGACGCATGGTTTTTTGGCCGGAAAGCCATGTGCACCGCAGGAGCGGGCCATGCCGGCCAGCACTTTGCCCACTTCGCGCGCCTCACCCTCCAGCGCATCCCCCAGGATCAATGGTTCGATGCCCAGGCGCCGTGCTTCGACGGCAGCGGCCTCCAGCATCTGGCGTGGGCTGGCAATCAGGCGATAGCTCGAAGCGGCCAGCCGCGGCTCGCCGGGCTTGGGCGTTTCCAGTTCGCCGGAGGCCAAGCGAGCACGAATGGATTCCGTCACGGCGATGCCATAGAAGTCGAGCAGACGCAGCGCCTCGGCGCAGGTCGTCGGATCGGGCACGGTTGGGCCGGAAGCGATCACCGCCGGGTCGTCGCCCGGCACATCCGAAATCGCCAGGGTCAGCACCGGAGCCGGCCAGGCGGCAGCCGCCAGCCGACCGCCCTTGATGGCCGACAGATGCTTGCGCACGCAGTTGATCTCTCCGATGCTGGCGCCGCATTTGAGCAGCGCGGAGGTGAGCGCCCGCTTCTCTGCCAAGCTCACGCCGGCGGCCGGTGCCGCGAGCAATGCCGAACCGCCACCGGAGATCAGGGCCAAGACACGATCAGCCGGCGACAGCTTGGAAACCATCGCCAGAATGCGCGCCGCCGCCTGCTCGCCGGCGGCGTCCGGCACTGGGTGCGCCGCCTCGACAATTTCGATGCGATCGCACGGCACGCCGTGGCCGTAGCGAGTGACGACCAGCCCTTCGAGCGGCCCGGCCCAGGCATCCTCAACGACTCGCGCCATGGCCGCCGAGGCCTTGCCGGCGCCGATGACGATCAATCGCCCGCCGGGTCCGGGCGGGGTCAATTCGGCCAAAGCCGGCGGCACACAAAGCGCCGGATCGGCCGCCGCGATTGCCGCATCGAACAGCCGGCGCAAAATCGTTCGAGCGCTCACTTGCGCATCCAGCCCAGGCTGGCCTCGGTCGTCGTCAGCGGCTTGTATTCGCAGCCGACCCAGCCGGCGTAACCCAGCCGGTCGAGCAGTTCGAACAGATAGGGGTAATGGATCTCGCCGCTGCCCGGCTCATGTCGCCCCGGGTTGTCGGCGATCTGCACGTGGCCGATGTGCGCCAGATGGGCCTCGATGGTGCGCGCCAGATCGCCCTGGATGATCTGCGCGTGGTAGAGATCGAGCTGCAATTTCACATTGCTGCGGTGCACGGCCTCCAACAGGCGAAAACCCTTGGCCACGTCGTCCAGCCAGTAACCCGGCATGTCGATGCGGCTGTTGATCGGCTCAATGGTCACCGTCGCTCCCACCGTGGCCAGGCGGTCGGCGGCGTATTGCACATTGGCGATGTAGGTCGCTTCGATTTCGGCCTCGTCATAGCCGGCCGGACGCAGCCCGGCCATGCAATGCACGCGCTCGCAGTCGAGCACCATGGCGTAGTCCACCGCCTGCTCGACACTCTCGGCAAATTCGCCCTGACGGTGCGGCAAACAGGCCAGCCCGCGCTCACCGGCCGCCCAGTCGCCCGGCGGCAGATTGAACAGCACCTGCTCCAGATCGTTATCACGCAGCCATTCGGCAATGTCGTGCGCCGGCCAGTCGTAGGGAAACAGATATTCGACGCCCAGGAATCCGGCCTGTGCCGCCTTGGCGAAGCGCTCGGGGAAAGGTACGTCCGAGAAAAGAAAACTGAGATTGGCTGCGAACTTTGGCATGGCGACGACAGTCTTTAGGGCGGACGAAAAGTATAATCTGCCGACCTTCAGGAGAGAGCATCGTGAGCGACAACCAAAACAACACCGAGACCGAACGCAAGGGCAACCGTCTGTCCAAGATCGTCACCCGCACCGGCGACGCCGGCACCACGGGTTTGGGCGACGGCAGCCGGACAACCAAGGACAGCCTGCGCATCGACGCCATCGGCGAAGTCGATGAACTCAACTCCAGCATCGGCCTGCTCCTTTGCGAAGACCTGCCGGCCCGCGTGCGTGCCGCCCTGCTCGACATCCAGCACGACCTGTTCGACCTCGGCGGCGAGTTGTGCCTGCCCGGCATGGCAGTGATGAAGGATACGCAAGTCGCCCGCCTGGAGGAACTTGCCGAGGAATTCAATCACGACCTGCCGATGCTGAAGGAATTCATCCTGCCCGGCGGCACCCGCCCGGCCGCGCTGGCCCATCTGTGCCGCACCATCTGCCGCCGCGCCGAGCGCAGCATGGTCCGTCTGAACAACGCCGAGCCGCTATCCGACGCCGCGCGTCGCTACGTCAACCGCTTGTCCGATCTGCTGTTCATTCTCGGCCGCCTGCTCAATCGCGCCGGCGGCCGTGGCGACGTCCTCTGGCAAAAGGGCAAAAATGCCGCTTGATTCCAGCCCCGAGCTTGCTCCCGCGGGAAATTCAGCGCGATAATTTAGCCATTCAGGAGTCAATCAGGTGTATCGCGTCGTCACCCAATATCGTGATCAAGGTAGCGCTCGGCCCGTCGTCGAACAGGGTCCGTGGCATACCTCGCGCGAATCCGCCGAAGAATGGGCCGATCGCTTGCGCGGGATGGGTTACGTCGTCGAAATCGAAAGCCAGGGCAAGGGCGCCATGGCCAATCAGGACGACAACCACATGCTGGCCGCCGCCCTGGCCAACATGGCCTGAGCGACGCCCGGCAGATTAAGCGGCCGCTTCGGCCACGCGGCGTGCACGCACCGCCTCGGCCAGTTTGTCCAACACCTTCAGACTATCGTCCCAGTTGATGCAGGCGTCGGTGATACTCTGACCGTAGGTCAGCTCCTTTTCCGGCGACAGATCCTGCCGGCCTTCGACCAGGTGCGATTCGACCATGACACCGACGATGCGCTCCTCGCCGCCAGCGATCTGCGCGGCCACGCTGTCGCAGACTTCCATCTGCAGCTTGTACTGCTTGCGGCTGTTGCCATGCGAGAAATCGACCATCAGGCGAGCCGCCAGGCCGGCCTGGGCGATTTCCTTGCTGGCCGCATCGACGCTCGCCGCATCGTAATTCGGCTCCTTGCCGCCACGCAGGATGACGTGGCAGTCTTCGTTGCCCATGGTCGATACGATGGCGGTGTGGCCGTTCTTGGTCACCGACAGGAAATGGTGCGGCGAATTGGCGGCACGGATGGCGTCCACCGCGATGCGCATGTTGCCGTCGGTACCGTTCTTGAAACCGACCGGGCAGGACAGCCCGGAAGCCAGCTCACGATGCACTTGCGACTCGGTCGTGCGCGCACCGATGGCACCCCAGGCGATCAGATCGGCCGTGTATTGCGGCGTGATGGTGTCGAGAAACTCGGTGGCACAAGGCAGATCCATCTCGTTGATCTCGAGCAGGATGCGACGGGCCAGGCGCAAGCCTTCATTGATGCGGAAAGTGTTGTCCAGGCGCGGATCGTTGATCAACCCCTTCCAGCCCACCGTCGTACGCGGCTTTTCGAAATAGACGCGCATGACGACGATCAGGTCTTCGGTGTACTTTTCCGCTTCCTTGGCCAGCTTCCTGGCGTAGTCCATCGCCGCATCGTAGTCATGGATCGAGCACGGGCCGATGACGACCAGCAGGCGGTCGTCCGCCCCGTGCAGCACCCGGTGTATGGCCTGGCGGGCGGTATAGGTGGTCTGGGCGGCGCGATTCGACACCGGATACTCGCGGAAAACATGGGCGGGCGGAACCAGTTCCTTGATTTCCCGGATGCGAACGTCGTCGGTATTCGGTTTCGTTTGCGGCGTCATGACGGACCTATTCAAAATATGCTGAAAACCCGGCATTCTACCGGATGAATATGGACAACTTCGACACCGATCCACCGTCCACCATGAGCCCGCCGACCATCAAGGGGCGCGGCACGGTGGAAAACGTGCCGCACCGCTACAGCAGCGAGCTGCGCGAGGCGGTCGACGATGGCTGGACACCGATGGCGCCGATCAGGCCGCAAACCCGGCTGCTGGTCGAAAGCGCAAAAAGCATCCTCAGTCACAACGACTCGCCCGACCTGCCTTTTACGCAATCGCTGAATCCCTACCGGGGTTGCGAACACGGCTGTGTCTATTGCTACGCCCGCCCCACCCACGCCTGGCTGGGTCTGTCACCCGGGCTCGATTTTGAAACGCAGATCTTTGCCAAGCCGGACGCCGTCCGCCTGCTGCGCGAAGCTCTCGGCAAACCCGGCTATCGCTGCTCGACGATTGCGCTCGGCACGGCGACCGACGCCTAGCCTACCAACCGTTCGAGCGCAGCGAGCGCTTGACCCGCGGCGTTCTCGAACTTCTGCTGGAGCTGAGACACCCGGTCAGCATGGTCACCAAATCGGCGCTGATCGAGCGTGACACCGACCTCTGGCAGGCACTCGCCGCTCACCGGCTGGCGCATGTCGCGATCTCGCTGACCACGCTCAACGGTACCCTGGCCCGTCAGCTCGAACCGCGGGCCAGCGCACCGCATGCCCGCCTGCGCGCAATGCGTACCCTGGCCGAGGTTGGCATTCCGGTCGCGGCTTTCATCTCACCGCTGATTCCCGGACTCAACGACCACGAAATGGAAAAATTGCTCGCCGCCGCGCACGAACACGGGGCAACGACGGCAAGCTATACCCTACTGCGCCTGCCGCACGAAGTCGCCGGCCTGTTTACCGACTGGCTGGACCGACATGCGCCGGAAAAGGCCGCCCGCGTCATGTCGGTGCTCTATGACCTGCGCGGCCAGCGCATCAACGATGCCAATTTCGGCAGCCGGATGAAAGGCATCGGCCATTACGCCGACCTGATCCGCCAACGCTTTACCCTCGCCTGCCGGCGCCTTGGTCTTAGCACCGACGAAGCAACTCTCGATACGTCACTGTTCTCGCCGAACTCCGGCCAGGCACCCGGCGGTGCCCAGCTGGCGCTTTTCTAACGCTCGCCACCCGGCGAGGGGACGGACTGTAGCACTTACTTCGAGAGCTTCTCGTACATCCCGACCACGTTGTCCATGACTTCCAGGATGCGTTCGCAGGTCGTGGCGACGTTGGCCTGGCTGTTTTTCTTGTCGGACTCGCGCCCGGCCAGGGCATTCTCGAAGAAAATCCACTGCTGGCGCGCCAAGCCCAACTCATCCTTGATCGCCGGCGTGTTGATCGACGAGGCTGCCAACTCATCCAGCTTCTGGGCGAACTCCGCCTTGTCCTTGCTGATTTCAGCCTGAGCATTCGTCGGCGCCACGCCCCAAGCCATCGCCTGGTAATACTTGCCCATACGCTGGGACAGCATGCGCTGCCGGCCGGAAACGTTCACCAGCCCGCCCTGCGTGCTGCCGGAATGGGTTGCCAGCTGTCCGGTCGCCTTGTTGGCGATGACGACAACCTGATCGCTGACTTCGACAATCTTGCGCGCATTTTCCGGCGACACCTTGCTGCCGAACAGCAAATCCTTATAGCTGATCCAGGCTTTTTCCAGGGAGACGTAGCTTTCCTTGATCTCGGGGGTTGGTGCGTAATTTTTAAGCTCAATCACCCGCCGGTCATAGATCCCTGAAACGCTTTCGAGCAATCGCTTCGAACGATCAACCTCAACCCCCATCCCAATCTGGATATAGAGGCGAGCCATACGGTGTGCCTGGAAGCGCAAAGAACCGGCTTTGTTGATAGCTGAATTGATATCGCTGATCTGAGCCAGCGCCTCGCCGCCAAACAGCAGGAAGAGCGACGCCAACAGGGCGCCAAACATGGACTTCATAAACTTTCCCCGGAAATCGTTTATAGGTCGACAACATACCGATCAGCCATGGTGGCCGACCATGATATGCATCAACAATGTTTCTGGACTGTGCGTTATCGCCCGTATTTAGGGCAATTGCGTCAGATAGTTGGCGATAGCCGCAACGTCTTCGTTTTTCAGTCCGGAAGTGGCGATGGTCATCAGCTGGTTGTTGCGTACGCCGGTGTTATCGCGATAACGGATGATCGAAGTTTGCAGATAGGACGAACGTTGTCCCGCAAGACGCGCAATGGCTTCGTTGCCACGCGCCTGGTCACCATGACAACGGACGCAGAGCTTGCCGAAAAGCTCCTTGCCGCGGGCCACCTGGGCCTGATCAGCCTTGCCCGGCGAAACCGGGACGCTGGCGTAATACGCCGCGATCTGCAAGCGCTCCTCGTCCTTGAGGACCTTGATCAGACCTTGCATGAACTGATCCTTGCGTTCCCCTGCGCCGAACTTGCGTATCTGCTCGAGCAGATAGGCAGCGTTCTGCCCCGCCAGATTCGGCACTTCAGCCATCTTGCTGACGCCGTCCTCGCCGTGACAGTTGGCACAGAAGAAAGAAGCTTTCTTGCCTGCCTCCACCGCCGCCTTCAGCGCTGCCGGGTCGCCCTGTACAACTTTCAATCGCTCCTGAAGTTCAGGTTGTGCAATCGCCGAGGAACAAACCAACAGACCTGCCAAAAGGCTTAGTAGACGCATGCCCACCTCCGTCATAATGTCTAAACATTATGCCGTACCACCGACAATCAGTCCATCGATACGCAGCGTCGGCTGGCCGACGCCGACCGGCACGCTCTGGCCGTCCTTGCCGCAGGTGCCGACGCCTGGGTCGAGCTTGAGGTCGTTGCCGATCATCGAAACGCGGTTCATGGCCTCCGGCCCGTTGCCGATCAGCGTCGCCCCCTTGATCGGACGCGTCACCTTGCCATCCTCGATCAGATAAGCCTCGCTCATCGAGAAGACGAACTTGCCGCTGGTGATATCGACCTGGCCGCCACCGAAATTGGCCGCGTAGATACCCTTCTTGACCGAGCCGATGATTTCCTGCGGATCGTGCTCGCCGGCCAGCATCATGGTATTGGTCATGCGCGGCAGCGGCAGGTGAGCGAAGGATTCACGCCGGCCATTGCCGGTCGGGGAAACCCCCATCAGGCGTGCGTTCAGGCTGTCCTGCATGTAGCCCTTGAGGATGCCGTCCTCGATCAGCACATTGCGCTGGGTTGGATTGCCCTCGTCGTCGATGGTCAGCGAGCCGCGACGGTCGGCAATGGTGCCGTCATCGATCACGGTGACGCCCTTGGCGGCGACGCGCTGGCCGACACGCCCGGAGAAGGTTGAGCTGCCCTTGCGGTTGAAATCGCCCTCCAGACCGTGGCCGACCGCCTCATGCAGCAGGATGCCGGGCCAGCCGGAACCGAGCACGACGGTCATCTCGCCGGCCGGCGCCGGCTCGGCATGCAGATTGACTGCCGCCTGATGCACCGCCTCCTTGGCGTAACGCTGCAGCACTTCGTCGTCGAAATAGCCGAAATCGAAACGGCCGCCACCGCCGGAGGCGCCCTGCTCGCGCTTGCCGTTCTCCTCGATGATGACCGAGATCGAGCAGCGCACCAGCGGGCGCACGTCGGCCGCCAGGCGACCATCGGAACCGGCGACCAGGATCACTTCGTACTCGCCGGCCAGCGAGGCCATCACCTGGACGACACGCGGATCGATGGCACGGGCAAATCCTTCGAGACGCTCCAGCAACTTGACCTTGGCCTCGGCCGGCAGCGAGGCCAGCGGATCGTTCGGCAGATAGAGCGGCATGGCTGCGGTGCACGGGCGCAAAGTGGGCAAAATGCCGGTCTGTCCCGCCGCCGCAATGGCGCGCACGGCCTTGGCAGCATCGCCCAGCGCCCCGGCGCTGATGTCGTCGGAGTAGGCAAAAGCGGTCTTCTCGCCGGATATCGCCCGCACGCCGACGCCCTGGTCGATATTGAAGCTGCCCGATTTGACGATGCCCTCGTCCAGGCTCCAGGCCTCGGAACGCGAATACTGGAAGTAGAGATCGGCGTAATCGACCTGGTGCGTCAGGATCTGGCCGAAGGTGCGCGACAAATCGGCCTCGCTGAGCGAGAACGGCGTCAGCAGCAGGGATTCGGCTTGCGCCAGGAGATTCGTTTGGGTCATGCGGACTTCCTCAAAGTTTTCTGTGGGCGAGGGCCGGCAAGCTCTCGCGAATTTCAGCAATGCGTTGGTGATCGAGGTCGGCGATGACGACGCCCGGCCCCTTCATCTTGCGATCCAGCACATCGCCCCACGGATCGACGATCATGCTGTTGCCGTGTGTCTGACGACCGTTCTCGTGCGTACCGCCCTGTCCGACCGCCAGCAGGTAGCATTGGTTCTCGATGGCGCGGGCGCGCAGCAGGATTTCCCAGTGCGCCCGGCCGGTGGTATCGGTGAAGGCGGCGGGCATCAGGATCAGATCAACCGGGCCGAACGAGCGATAGAGCTCGGGAAAGCGCAGGTCATAGCAGATCGACAGGGCGATGCGGCCATAGGGCGTATCGATGGCGACCGGCGTGTCGCCCGGCTCGATGAAAGCCGACTCGTTATACGACTCCGCGCCCTTCTTGAAACCAAATAGGTGAATCTTGTCGTAACGCGCCACGCAGTCACCGCCGTGATTGAAGACAAGGCAGCTATTGCGCATCAGGTGCGGCTGCGAAGCCGTCAATGGAATCGAACCGGCGACGATCCACACTTCATAACGCGCCGCCGTCGCCGCCAGCCAGTCCTGCACCGGCCCGTTGCCGTAGGGCTCGCGGGCACGGACGCGGTCCGCATCGGCGGCGCCGATGATGGGAAAGTACTCGGGCAAAACGACCAGTTGCGCACCTTGATCGACGGCGTCCTCGATCAGCCGACCGGCCGTTTCGAGATTCTCGTCCACGCGCGGGCCGGACACCATCTGGATCGCGGCGATACGGCAATTCTGCTTGC
>JAYRUZ010000057.1:0-10389 GCA_041918795.1 Azonexus sp.
GCAGGCTCTTGACGTCGACAATGACCGAATTGCTCCATGAGCCTTCGTCCAGATCGTCGGGGGGGGTTGCGGACGTTTCCGCCGGAGGTTTTGCCATCTACGCTTTCAACCTTTATTAGCATCTCCACGTATTTTAGGAGCCTGCCCAGTCAAGGTCGACCTTATTTGGCGGGCTTTTTTGCCATGGCGCAAACGACCGACAAAAAAAGGGAGCCCGTAGGCTCCCGAAAAGGTTGAGACATCGGGTGCTGTTCTCCCTTTATCTCTCCCGCAGAGTGATTTGTTTGATCGGTCGCCTGGCGCCGATTACTTGGCCGGCCCCTTCTGGATGAAACCGAAGGGTTTGCCGAGCGGCACCAGGGTGCGGCCAAAAAAACTGTTCAGGAAAAGAGCGGCCGCCGTATAGAAGCCGAGCAGCGAAATCAGCAGCTCCGACCAGGCGGCCAGAGAGGAGAACAGCGCCGCGTTGATGCCGAGGATGGACAAGGCGAGCGACGGCAGAAGAATGTTGATCAGGACCAGGATGATGGCGAACATCTTGTTGGCTTCGAAGGCCGCCACCATGATGAACAACGAAAAGAAGAAATATCCGAGGCAGGCGAAGGCAAGTTGGCGCGGGTCGGCCTTGGCCGGATCGATGACGCCGAACATGCCCTGGCTGATCGCCCAGTGCATGGCCACCGCAGCCCAGAACAGGCCGTAGGCGCCGAGCACGATGGAGCCGAAGTAATTGTTCTTCTTGAAGTCGATGGTCGACGCCCAGATCTGGGCAATCGAGCCGAGAAACAAGGCCCACGGAATCAGGTAGGTCGCCCCGGTCGTCCACCCCATTTTCTGCGATGCGGCGACAAAAGTGACCATCGACAGGCCGAATACCCCGAGCGCGGTCGGATCGGACATGATGATCTTGGTTTCAGTAACCGCTGCGTTTTGTGCTGTCATCTTGCTGGACTCCCTTTTTGTGTTTATTTATGGATTGCCGAGAGCATCCGGTTACGGCCGTTCATCCTTGCGGGCCGGTCGAACCGAAAGCCTTCAGCAGCGCCGACAGGTAGTAGGGCAGGAGCAGGAAGAGATAGACGGCCAGCACCAGGCGACTGCGCCGGCCAATGACTGGCGTCGGCCACGGTCTTTCCCGTTTTGCACACTCGTACATCGCTATCCTGCCTCCCTGAATGGCGTGACGTCGGCCCCCCTTTGGCTTTCGTCACGCCCAACCCTGACTACATGTTCGGATAGTTCGGCCCGCCACCGCCTTCAGGCACCGTCCAGTTGATGTTCTGGGTCGGGTCCTTGATATCGCAGGTCTTGCAGTGCAGACAGTTCTGGCCGTTGATCTGCAGACGTGGCTGGCCTTCATCCTCGCCGAGGATTTCATACACACCGGCCGGGCAGTAACGCGTTTCCGGCGCGCCGTACTTGGCGTAGTTGATACCGATGGCGACCGATTCGCTCTTCAGGCGCAGGTGGCACTGCTGGTTTTCCTCATGGTTGGTGGCCGAGAGGAAGACCGAGGACAGGCGGTCGAAAGTCAGCTTGCCGTCCGGCTTCGGATAGGCAATCTTCGGATAGGCGTTCTTGTCGCCGAGTTGCGTGTGATCGTCGTGATGACGCATGGTCCACGGCGCCTTGCCGCCGAACACATAGGTGTCGATGGCACCATAGGCCAGCGCGCCCCACAGGCCCCACTTGAAGGCCGGGCGGATATTGCGCACCGTGTACAGTTCGTTCCACAACCAGCTCTGCTTGATCTGCGCCCCGTATTCGACCGCCTCGGCCCCGACATTCTCCTGTGCCAGATGCTCGAACACGGCCTTGGCGGCCACCATGCCGGATTCCATGGCCATGTGCGTGCCCTTGATCTTCGGCACATTGAGGAAGCCGGCGGTATCGCCGACCAGCACACCGCCCGGGAAATGCAGCTTGGGCACGGACTGGTAGCCACCTTCGGACAGCGCCCGGGCACCGTAGGAAATGCGGCGGGCGCCGTCGAAGAAGCCACGGATCGACGGGTGCGTCTTGTAACGCTGGAATTCCTCGTAGGGCGACAGCCACGGATTCTTGTAGTCGAGGCCGACCACCATACCCACCGCCACCAGATTGTTTTCCAGGTGATAGAGGAAGGAACCGCCATAGGTGTCGCTCTGCAGCGGCCAGCCGACGGTATGGACGATCAGGCCGGGCTGGTGCTTGGCCGGGTCGATTTCCCACAGTTCCTTGATGCCGATACCGTAGGTTTGCGGATCGACCCCGTCGCGCAGGTTGAACTTGCCGAATAGTTCCTTGGTCAGCGAACCGCGGCAGCCTTCGGCGAAGATCGTCTGCCTGGCGTGCAGCTCCATGCCCGGCTGGAAGTTGTGGCCGGGCTGGCCATCCTTGCCGATGCCGAGATCGCCGGTGGCAACGCCCTTGACCGAGCCATCGTCGTGGTAGAGCACCTCGGCCGCGGCAAAGCCGGGGTAGATTTCGATCCCGAGCGCTTCAGCCTGCTCGCCCAGCCAGCGACAAAAATTGCCCAGGCTGATGATGTAGTTGCCGTGATTGCCCATCTGCGGCGGCGTCGGCAGCTTGAACGAGCCGCTCTCGCTGAGATAGAGCAGGCGGTCTTCGCCCGCCGGTGTGTTGAGCGGCGCCCCGCGCTCCTGCCAGTCCGGGAACAGCTCGGCCAGGGCACGCGGCTCGAGCACGGCGCCGGACAGGATGTGGGCACCGATCTCGGAGCCTTTTTCCAGCAGGCAGACGGACAGTTCCTTGCCGGCCTGTTCGGCCAGTTGTTTCAGACGAATCGCCGCAGTCAGCCCGGACGGACCACCGCCGACGATCACGACATCGTATTCCATTGCATCGCGATCGGTACGCATGCTATCTCCTCATCACGCCGTCATTCCGCGTCGGTTGGAACCCGGAAACCTGCCTCTGGATTCCTGCCGGCGCGGCGATGACCTTCAATTTTCAGAACAGCGACTCTTCGAGCGCGAAGACGGAAGCAGCACCACCGGTCACTTCGGCGGCATAGGCCGCAGCGAACGGCAGCTGGTGTGCTGCGAAGTACTCGGCCGTCGCCAGCTTGGCGGTGAAGAAACCGTCGGCGCTTCCCTCGGCAATACGCTGGGCGGCAACGGCAGCCGACTTGGCCATCAGCCAGCCGCCGACGACGATACCGGTCAGCTTGAGGAAAGGCACGGAACCGGCATGCACGGCAGCCGGCTGGCTCTCGTAATTGGCCAGAATCCACGCTGCTGCGGTGGACAGGGCAGAAATGCCATTTTTCAGATGGGCGGCGATGTTGGCCAGTTGCGCGTTGCCGGCAATGGCAGCGGCATCGGTCGTCATCTCGGCGAGCAGGGCCTTCATCGCAGCGCCCGGCACTTTTTCGCGGGCCAGCTTGCGGCCGACCAGGTCGTTCGCCTGGATCGCGGTCGTGCCTTCGTAGATGGTGGTGATGCGCGAATCGCGGTAGTACTGGGCAGCGCCAGTTTCCTCGACGAAGCCGACACCGCCGAAGACCTGCAGCGCCGACGAGGACAGTTCGACGCCCTGCTCGGTGCTCCAGCCCTTGACCACCGGGGTCAGCAGGTCGATGCGTGCCTGGGCGGCGGCGTCGCCGGCATGCGCCTTGTCGATCTGCGCAGCGGCGTAGTAGGCCAGGGTGCGCATGGCTTCGGTGCGCGACTTGCATTCCATCAGCAGACGACGAACATCCGGGTGGTGCAGGATGGTTTTCTTGTCGTCGGACTTGTCGCCGATGATCTTGCCCTGCACGCGCTCACGGGCGTACCACAGGGCGTGCTGGTAGGCGCGCTCGGCGATGCCGACGCCTTCGAGGCCGACGTTGACGCGGGCGTGGTTCATCATCGTGAACATGTAGCCGACGCCCTTGTTTTCTTCGCCGATCAGGTAGCCGACGCAGTTGTCGTTGTCGCCGTAGGACATGACGGCGGTCGGGCTACCGTGGATGCCCAGCTTGTGTTCGATGGAGGCGCAGATCAGGTCATTGCGCGCGCCGAGCGAGCCGTCGTCATTGACCAGGAACTTCGGCACCAGGAAGAGCGAAATGCCCTTCAGTCCCGGCGGGGCATCCGGCAGGCGGGCCAGCACGAGGTGGATGATGTTTTCAGCCACATCGTTTTCACCCCAGGTGATGAATATCTTGGTACCGGAAACGCGGTAGGTGCCGTCGTCCATCTTCTTCGCCTTGCTGCAGATGGCAGCGAGGTCGGAGCCGGCGTTCGGTTCGGTCAGGTTCATGGTGCCGGTCCACACGCCTTCGACCATCTTCGGCAGGTACTTCTGCTTCAGTTCGTCGGACGCATGGTGGGCGATGGCTTCGATGGCGCCGCCGGTCAGCATCGGGCACAGGGCGAAGGCCATGTTGGCCGACTTCCACATTTCGTTGACCGCCATGGTCACGGCGGCGGGCAGGCCCTGGCCACCGTATTCCGGCGAGAACGGCATGGCGTTCCAGCCGGTGTCGCGGAACAGGGTGTAAGCATCCTTGAAGCCGGGAGCGGTGGTGACGACGCCGGCTTCGCACTTGGAGCCGACGGTATCGCCGCCACGGTTGATCGGGTCGAGCACGCCGGTAGCGAACTTGGCAGCCTCGTCGAGAATGGATTCGACCAGCTCGACCGAACATTCTTCGTTGCCCGGCAGGGCGCAGATTTCTTCCAGGCCGGCGATTTCATTCAGGACGAACTGCATGTCGCGCAGCGGAGCGGTGTAATTACTCATGGGGTTTCCTTGTGTGGGGTTGCCGGCCCGCCGAAGCGGGCCAGGGGCAAAGGGAATTACTCGATGGCCAGGGCCGAATTGGCGTGCTGGCGCAGGACGTATTTCTGGATCTTGCCAGTCGAGGTCTTGGGCAATTCGCCGAAGACCACCATCTTGGGCACCTTGAAGCGGGCCAGGTGGGCGCGGCAATGCTCGATGATCTCGGCTTCGGTACAACTGGCGTCGCTCTTCAATTCGATGAAGGCCGCCGGCACCTCGCCCCACTTCTCGTCGGGCTTGGCCACCACCGCGGCAGCAACCACGGCCGGATGGCGATAGAGCACGTCCTCGACTTCCAGCGACGAAATGTTCTCGCCACCGGAGATGATGATGTCCTTCGAACGATCCTTGATCTTGACGTAGCCGTCGCTATGCACGACTGCCAGGTCACCGGTATGGAACCAGCCGCCGGCAAAAGCCTCGTCGCTCGCCTTGGCGTTCTTCAGGTAGCCCTTCATGACCAGGTTGCCGCGGAACATGATTTCGCCCATGGTCTCGCCGTCCCAGGGCACCGGCTGCATAGTGACCGGGTCAAGCACGGTGATCGCTTCCTGCATGTGGTAGCGCACGCCCTGGCGGCCGTTGCGGGCCGCCTGCAGGTCGATTGGCAGACGCTCCCACTCCGGCTGCTTGGCGCACACCGAGGCCGGACCGTAGGTTTCGGTCAGGCCGTAGACGTGGGTGATGTTGAAGCCCATGCGCTGGGCGCCCTCGATAATGGCGGCCGGAGGTGCAGCACCGGCGATCAGGCCGTTGACCGTGTGCTCGATGCCGTCCTTCAACTCCTGCGGGGCGTTGATCAGCATGCCGTAGACGATCGGCGCACCACACATGTGGGTGACCTTGTGCTCCTTGATCAGGCCGAAGATCAGTACCGGGTCGACCCGGCGCAGGCAGACGCTGGTGCCGGCATTGGCCGCCATGGTCCACGGGAAGCACCAGCCGTTGCAGTGGAACATCGGCAGGGTCCACAGATAGACGGAATGCTGCGGCATGCCCCAGGAAATGATGTTCGAGGCCGCGTTCAGGTAGGCGCCGCGATGGTGATAGACGACGCCCTTCGGGTTGCCGGTGGTGCCCGAGGTGTAATTCAGGGCGATGGCATCCCATTCGTTTTCCGGCAGTTTCCAGTCGAAATTCGGCGACCCGTTGGCGATGAAGGCCTCGTAATCGATTTCGCCGAGTTGCTCGCCTTCGCTGTAGTCCGGGTCGAGGCTGTCGATGACCAGGGGTTTCGGCCCTTCGAGCAGTTCGAGCGCGCCTTTGACCACCTTGGAAAACTCCGGATCGGTGATCAGCACCTTGGCTTCGCCGTGCGCCAGCATGAAGGCGATGGCCTCGGCATCGAGGCGGGTATTCAGGGTGTTGAGCACGGCGCCGGTCATCGGCACGCCGAAGTGGCACTCGAACATCGCATTGGTGTTCGGCAGCATGACGGCGACCGTGTCACCCTTGCCGATGCCGCGCGCGTCCAGGGCCGAGGCCAGTTGACGGCAGCGATCGTAACTTTCTTTCCAGGTGTATTGGCGAGCCCCCTGAATCACGGACACGCGCTTCGGATAGATGAAGGCGGAGCGTTCGATGAAGCTCAACGGGGACAGCGGAACATAATTGGCCGGATTCTGGTCCAGGCCGACGGTATACGGGTTTGCCACGAAATATCTCCTCACGTTTCTTGCCAGGTCACTGTTCTCTTTGGGGCAAGTTTCGGCGAGACTTCCGGTATCTCTGCGGTGATACCGGCTGCATCTGCTTCTTTGTTATGAGGAGGAGAATGGCAAAACACTCTTGCTCAACTATTGGCGGAATGTAACGAATCGTTACACCGGGGAACGCTGTCGAAACACTGCACTAGAATCTTCCGATGCCCATGGAAACGCCTCTCGCCGCCCCGCCCGACCTGCCGCAGCGTTTCGACATGCTGCAGACAGGCCTCGACCTGCTCGACCAGGGCATCACGGTGTTCGACGCCGACCTGAGGCTGGTCGCCTGGAACCGGACTTTCCTGCACCTGCTCGATTTCCCGGAGCATCTCGCCTACGTCGGCGCCCCGTTCGCCAGCTTCATCCGCTTCAACGCCGAACGCGGCGAATACGGCCCCGGCGACATCGAAACCCAGGTTGCGGAACGCCTCGCCGCGGCGCGCGATTTCACCCCCCATGTGCGCGAGCGCCAGCGCCCCAATGGGCAAGTCCTGTTGCTGCGCGGCGAGCCGCTGCCGCACAAGGGTTTCGTCACGCTCTATTCTGACGTCACCGAACAGCGTTACATCGAGCACCTGACCGAGCACCAGAATACCCAGCTCGAAGAACAAGTCCGGCGCCGGACGGCGCAGCTGGAAAATGCCAACGCCAACCTGCGCCGGGTCAGCGAGGAAAACGCCCGTAATGCCGCAGCGTTGCGCCGCAGCGAGGAACGCCTGCGCCTGATCAACGACACCATCCCCATCCTGCTCGGCTATGTCGACAAGGATGAGGTCTATCGCTACGCCAACAAGGGCTATTCCGACTGGTACGGCCACCCGGAAGGCGGCGTGACCGGGCGTGACGTTCGCGAGGTGATCGGTACGCAGGTTTACAGCCAGGTCAGGGAGTCCGTCGAAATAGCGCTCTCCGGCCAGCAGGTGACCTACGAATACCAGATGGAACGCGACGGGCAGACCGTCTTCGCGCGCAGCACGCTGGTCCCGGAGATTTCGCCGGAGGGGGAGACGCTCGGTTTCTTCGTCTTTTCGCACGACATCACCGAGCAGAAGCACATGCAGGCGGCGCTGCTCCAGGCCCAGAAGATGGAAGCCATCGGTCAGCTGACCGGCGGCCTGGCCCACGATTTCAACAACCTGCTCACTGTCGTCATCGGCAACCTGGCCGCCTTGCAGGACCACCGGCCGGACGATGCCGAGGTCAACGAATTTGTCGAACCGGCCTTGCAGTCGGCCCGACGGGGCGTGCAGCTGATCAAGCGGCTGCTCACTTTCTCCCGCCAGCAGCCGCTGGAGCCGCAAACGGTCGCCGTCGGCCCGCTGATCGCCGGCCTGGCCAAGCTGGTTCGCCGATCGCTGCCGGAATCGATCACCATCTCGACCGATCTCGATCACGCCGACATTCACGCCCTGGTCGACCCCGGACAACTGGAAAGCGCTCTGCTCAATTTCGCCCTGAACGCGCGCGATGCCATGCCGGATGGCGGGCGCCTGCATATCGCAGCGCGGCCGGTCGAGCTCGATACCGATGCCGTCGCCTTCGACGTACCCCCCGGCGGCTACGCGCTGATCGAAGTCGCCGACAACGGCAGCGGCATGGACGCCACGACCCTGGCCCGCGCCGGCGAACCCTTCTTCACGACCAAGCGTTTCGGCCTGGGCAGCGGTCTCGGCCTGGCCATGGCCTATGGCTTCGCCAAGCAATCGGGTGGCGGCATCGCCATCCACAGCCAGCCGGCCCAGGGTACGACCGTACTTCTCGTGCTGCCGCTGACGCAGGCCGATACGCGCGGTGACGATGCAGTCGACGATCTGCCGCTGGTCAGTGGCGGAGAACTCGTCCTGCTGGTCGAGGACGACCCGAATGTCCGCCGCGTCGTACGCCAGCAACTGATCGATCTCGGTTATCCGGTCATCGAAGCCGAAAATGGCGCCCAGGCACTGGAGATGGTCGAGCAGATTTCCGATATCGCCATCGTCGTCAGCGACATCATCATGCCCGGCGGCATGAATGGGCGCCAACTCGCTGCTACCGTGCGCGAACGGCGCCCGGAGATGCGCCTGCTGCTGATCAGCGGCTACAGCGACGAAGCGCTCGGCAGCGATGCCGCCAACGACCCACCGGTGCTGGCCAAGCCCTTCTTCCGCGAAGAGCTGGCCCGCGCCCTGCAAAAAACCCAGTGAGCGAATCATGAAAGATACGGAGCAAGGCAAGCTGATCGTCCTGGTCGAAGATGACCCGGACGTCGCCCGCATCACCGAGCAGGTGCTCGGCGATTTCGGCTTCCGCACCGTCTGGTGCCGGAGCGGCGGTGAATTGCTGCGCCGGCTGCGCACGCTGTCGCCCGACCTGTGCATCGTCGACCTCGGCCTGCCCGACATGGACGGTCTGGAAGCCATGCAGCGCATTCGTGCGCAATCGAGTTGCGGCATCCTGATCCTGACCGGACGCGCTCATGTCAGCGACCGCGTAATGGGCCTCGAACTGGGCGCCGACGATTACGTGCTGAAGCCTTTCGAACCGCGCGAACTGGTCGCCCGCGTGCGCAGCATCGTGCGCCGCCGGGAGACGGCGGGTGAACAGCCGGGCAAGCAGATCGCCGAGTTCGGCGGCTGGCGCTTCAATCTCGGCAACAATACGTTGCAGGGGCCGAGCGGCGACGAACAACTGCTCAGCACCTCGGAAGCCGAGTTGCTCAAGGTCTTCGTCAGCAACCCGAACCGCATCCTGCAGCGTGAAAAGTTGATGGGTACGCGCGACCTGGCGCCGACCGACCGTGCCATCGACGTCCGTATCTCCCGCTTGCGCCGCAAGCTGGAACCTGACCCGCACAGCCCGGCCTTCATCAAGACGGTCTATGGCGCCGGCTACCTGTTCCTGGCCAACGTCGAGTGGTCAGGCGATGGCGCGAAGACGATCTAGTCGGCCGGGCGGTTCGCGTCCAGCCACTTCAGCAGCATCTGGAACAGCAGCTCGGGCTCGACCGGCTTCGCGATGAAGTCGCTCATGCCGGCCTGCAGGCAGCGCTGCCGGTCTTCGTCGAAGGCGTTGGCGGTCATAGCAACGATGGGCGTCGCCTGTCGCTCGGGCTGACGACGAATGGCTTCGGTGGCAGCCAGGCCGTCCATTTCCGGCATCTGCATGTCCATCAGGATCAGCGCGTAGTCGGTTCGTTCCACTTTCTCTACCGCCTGCCGGCCATTTTCAGCGACATCGACGGCCAGTCCGGTATCGTCCAACAAGGCAAGCGCTACCTCTTGATTGATCGGGTCGTCTTCGACCAGCAGAATGCGGCGACCGGCGTGACGTGTCCGCAATGCTTCTTCCGGTGCGGAGTCATGTTCGTGCGCTTCGGCTGCCGGCGATTGCCCGTACCGCAAACGCGCGGTAAACCAGAAACAACTGCCGTGACCGAGCTCGCTGTCGACCCCGACCTCGCCGCCCATCAGTCGGGCCAGGCGTTGGGTAATCGCCAGACCGAGGCCGGTTCCGCCGTATTTGCGCGTGGTCGATACGTCAAGTTGCTGGAAGGAATGGAATAGCGACGCGAGCTTGTCCGGGGCAATGCCAATGCCGCAATCCTGAACCTCGAAGCGAACCAGCACGCTCTCGCCATCCTCCGCGAGCAGGCGACTGCGGATGGCAATCTCGCCGTGCTCGGAAAACTTCACCGCATTGCTCGCGAAGTTGAGCAGCCCCTGACGCAAACGGGTCGGATCGCCGCATAAAAAGGCGGGTACGGTGCCGTAATCGACAGTGATGCGCAGGCCCTTGGCTTCGGCAGCATCGGTGATCAGCGAGCGGACATGATCCAGGACGCCGCTGAGCGGGAAATCGGTCTGTTCCAACACCAGTTTTCCCGCCTCGATTTTCGAGATGTCGAGGATATCGTTGATGATCAGCAGCAGGTGCTTGC
>JAYRUZ010000058.1:0-10152 GCA_041918795.1 Azonexus sp.
CGGCCGATTCGCAGGAAGCCTATGAAATGACCAAGCTCGGCTACGAGTTGTCCGAGCGCTTCCAGGTGCCGGTCATCCTGCGCATGACCACCCGGATCAATCACGTGAAGTCACTGGTGACGGTCGGTGAGCGCGTCGAGCATGTTGGCGCCGGCTTCAAGAAGGAACCGGGCCGCTTCGTCATGGTGCCGGGTAATGCCGGCAAGCGCATTCCGCTGATGTTCAAGCGCGATGGCGAGCTGCGTGCCGAGGCCGAGCAATCGGCGTTGAACTTCATTGAAGGCGGTTCCGACAAGCGCCTGGGTTTCATTGCCTCCGGCCCGGCCTACATGCACGTCAAGGAGTCGTTCCCGAACGCGCCGGTGCTGAAGCTCGGCTTCTCGTGGCCGGTGCCGTTCGACCAGTGCCGCGAGTTGGCGGCACTGGTCGAACAGGTGGTCATCGTCGAGGAGGTCGAGCCACTGGTTGAAACCGAATTGAAGGCGCAAGGCCTGTCGGTGATCGGCAAGGACATCCTGCCGCTGCAGGGCGAGCTGTCGCCGAACGTGCTGCGCCCGGCCATCGCCAGGCTGCTCGGCGAACCGGAGCCGGAAAAGACCGCCTTCGCCCCGATGCAGGTGTTCCCGCGGCCGCCGACCATGTGCGTGGCCTGCCCGCACCTCGGCGTCTATTACACGCTGTCGCAGGTACGCAACCTGAACATTTCCGGCGACATCGGCTGCTACACGCTGGGCGCCGGCCATCCGTGGAATGCGCTCGATACCTGCGTCTCGATGGGTGCCTCGATGGGCGTCGCGCTCGGCATGGACAAGGGGCGCGGCGAGGCCGACAAGGACAAGCGCGTGGTCGCCGTGATCGGCGATTCGACCTTCCTGCACATGGGCATGCAGGGCCTGCTCGACATGGTGTACAACAAGGGCAACGTCACCGTGATGCTGCTCGACAACCGCGCCGTCGGCATGACCGGAGGCCAGGACAACCCGGGTAACGGCCGCGACATCCACGGCGAGGAAGCGCCGCGCATCGACTTTGCCAAGCTGGTGTCGGCGCTGGGCGTCAAGGAAGAGCGCATCCACGTGGTCAATCCTTACGAATTGCCGGTGCTGTTCAAGACCATCCGCGAGGAAGTGAAGGTGCCGGACGTATCGGTCATCATCACCGACCAGCCCTGCGTGCTGATCAAGGATTACCACAAGCTGAAGCCGTTCGAGGTGATCGACGACAAGTGCACCGGTTGCGGCAACTGCATTGACGTCGGTTGCCCGGCCATCCATGTCACCAAGCGCGGCAAGGAAGTGAAGGCGAGCGGCAAGGAAGTCGATCTGGCCTTCGTGCGCATCGAGACCTCGGTGTGTACCGGTTGCGGCCTCTGCGTCCAGCCGTGTGCGCCGAAGGCGATCGTGCACCACGTGCCGACCTCGCCGATTCAACTGGTTAAGGGAGGCTGTTCGGCATGAGCGCAACGACCAATATCCTCGTCGTCGGCATCGGCGGCCAGGGCGTCATGACAGCGACCGAAATCCTGGCTGAAGCGGCCATCGCCCTCGGCCACGACGCCAAGAAAACCGAGGTGGCCGGCATGGCGCAGCGTGGCGGCGTCGTCTCGTCGCACCTGCGTTTCGGGCCGAAGGTGTTGTCGCCGCAGATCACGCCGGGCACGGCCGATGTGCTGCTCGGTTTCGAGTCGGCCGAAGCGATGCGCTGGCAGCATATGCTCAAGCCGGGCGGCATCACGCTGATGAACACCGCCCGCCTGGTGCCGCCGGTGGTCGAGCTCGGCCTGTTCGAATACCCGGCCGACCCACTCGCCGAAATCCGCAAGACCGGCAACAAGGTGGTCGCCTTCGATGCCACCTCGATCGCGCTCGAACTCGGTGACATCCGTCTCGGCAACACCGTCATGCTCGGCGCCATCGCCGATCATCTGCCGTTCGGCGCCGAGACCTTGCTCGACTGCGTGCTCAAGCGTTTCCAGCGCAAGGGTGAAAAACTGGTCGAGCTGAACCGGCGCGCTTTCGAGGCCGGACGGGCGGCTGTGGGTGCCGCCGAAGCAGCCCTCGCCTGATTCTGGTAAAATCCATAAAAATCATTGGGAAAGGTCTCGGCCTTTCCCGTTTTCTTTTTGTTGGATGCGACGATGACGGCACAAATTATCGACGGCAAGGCGCTGGCTGAAGAGCTGCGCCAGAGCTTCAAGGCCCGCGTTGAGGCCCTGACGGCCAAGGGCCACAAACCCGGCCTGGTGGTCATTCTGGTCGGCGAAGACCCGGCCTCCCAGGTTTACGTGAAGAACAAGGTCAATGGCTGCCTGGCCATCGGCATGCATTCCGAGAAGATCGTTTACGAGAAGGACGTCGACCAGCAGGTCGTGCTCGACAAGATCGCCGAACTGAACGCCGATCCGTCCATTCACGGCATCCTCGTGCAACTGCCGTTGCCCAAGCATTTCGACGAAGAGAAGGTGCTCGAAGCCATCTCCGCCGAAAAGGATGTCGACGGTTTTCACGCCGAGAACGTCGGCGCCCTGTCGCAAGGCGCGCCGCGCTTCATCCCGTGCACCCCGTACGGCGTCATGAAGATGTTCGAGAAGGGCAATGTCGATCTGACTGGCAAGGAAGCCGTGGTGATTGGTCGCTCTAACATCGTCGGCAAGCCGATGGCGATGCTGTTGATCAACGCCGGCGCCACCGTCACCGTCTGCCATTCCAAGACCCAGGACCTGAAGTTCCATACCAAGCGTGCCGACATCGTCGTCGCCGCAGTCGGCAAGCCGAAGTTCGTCAAGGGCGACATGATCAAGCCGGGCGCCGTGGTCATCGACGTCGGCATCAACCGCCTGCCGGACGGCAAGCTGTGCGGCGACGTCGATTACGAAGACTGCCTGAACGTCGCCGGCCAGATCACGCCGGTGCCGGGCGGCGTCGGCCCAATGACCATCACCATGCTGCTGGCCAACACCATCGAGGCGGCCGAGCGCAAGGCGGCAGCTGAGGCAGGAGCGCGCTAAATGAGCGACAAGAAGATTTCCGTCGGCATCGTCATGGGTTCCGACTCCGACTGGCCGACCATGCAGGCCGCCGCCGTCATCCTCAAGGATTTCGGCGTCGCCTTCGAAGCCCGCGTCGTTTCCGCCCACCGTACGCCCGACCTGCTGTTCGAATACGCCGAACAAGCCGCTCCGCGCGGCCTCAAGGCGATCATCGCCGGCGCCGGTGGCGCCGCCCACCTGCCGGGCATGTTGGCCGCCAAGACCACCGTGCCGGTGCTCGGCGTGCCGGTCCAGTCGCGCGCCCTGTCCGGTGTCGATTCGCTGCATTCCATCGTCCAGATGCCGAAGGGCATTCCGGTCGCCACCTTCGCCATCGGCGAAGCCGGCGCCGCCAATGCCGCCCTGTTTGCCGTCGCCATGCTGGCCAACGAGGACAAGGCGCTGAACGACAAGCTGCAGACCTTCCGCCAGGCCCAGACCGACAAGGTCCTGGCCATGAAGCTGCCGGAAGTATGACTGCTGCGGTGCACTGCCCTTTTTGACCAAAAACCGTGCCGTTGAGGTTCCTGTCTTGAGCACCACGATGATTCTCCCGCCCGCCACGCTGGGCATGCTCGGCGGCGGCCAGCTCGGCCGCTTCTTCGTTTCGGCCGCCCACGAACTGGGCTACCAGGTCTGGGTGCTCGATCCGGACAAGAACAGCCCGGCCGCCCAGATTGCCGAACGCCACTTCTGCGTCGCCTACGACGACTACGCCGCGCTCGACGAATTCGCCGCCGGTTGCGCCGCGATCACCACCGAGTTCGAGAACGTGCCGGCCGATACGCTGGATTACCTGGCCAAGTTCGTCCCGGTGCGCCCGCATGGCGGCGCCGTGGCCATCTGCCAGAACCGCATCGCCGAGAAATCCTTCCTGCGCGACAACGGCATCCCGCATGGTCCGTTCGCCGCCATCCGCTGCGAAGACGACCTCAAGAACGCCCCGCAGGAACTGTTCCCGGCCATCCTCAAGGTTGCCCGCTTCGGCTACGACGGCAAGGGGCAGGCCACGGTTAACAACGTTGAGGAAGCGCTGATCGCCTTCGGCCACTTCAAGGGCGAGCACTGCGTGCTGGAACAGCGCCTGAGCCTCGACTACGAAGTTTCCGTCGTGCTGGCGCGCGACCAGGACGGCCAGGTTGCCTGCTTCCCGACCGGCGAGAACCAGCATACGCGCGGTATCCTCGATGTGTCCATCGTGCCGGCGCGCACCACCGGCTGTGTCAAGAGCGACGCCGAGGATGTCGCTGCCCGCATCGCCGAGAAGCTGGGCTACATCGGCACCATGGGCGTCGAGTTCTTCGTCAGCCGCGGCCAGTTGATCGTCAACGAAATGGCGCCGCGCCCGCACAACAGCGGTCACTACACCATCGATGCCTGCGTCACCAACCAGTTCGAGCAGCAGGTGCGCGCCCTGTGCGGCCTGCCGCTCGGCGAGCCGCGCGCGCATTCGGCATCGGTCATGGTCAACCTGCTGGGCGACCTCTGGTACGACGGTGAGACTTACCGCGAGCCGGACTGGGCCAAGCTCCACGCCATCCCGAACCTGAAGCTGCATCTCTACGGCAAGCACCACGCCCGCCCGGGCCGCAAGATGGGCCACTTCACGGTCATCGGCGAGAACGCCGAAGCCGTGCAGAAGGCCGCCCTGGTCGCCCGCGCCGCCATCGGCATCAAGGACTGATGACTCCGTCGGATTCCGACTACGCCCGCGCCGTTGACCTGCTGATCGCCGGTGAACTGGTCGCCATCCCGACCGAGACGGTCTACGGGCTGGGGGCGGATGCCGCCAACCCGGCGGCAGTCGCCAAGATTTTCGCCGCCAAGGGCCGTCCGGCCGACCACCCGCTGATCGTCCACCTGGCTGGCCACGATGCCGTCGATCACTGGGCCGAGCAGGTGCCGGACGTCGCCTGGGAATTGATGGAAACCTTCTGGCCCGGCCCGCTGACGCTGATCCTGAAAAAGCAGGCTTGGGTGCCGGATGCCGTGACCGGCGGGCAGGATACCGTCGGCCTGCGCGTGCCCGGTCACCCGGTGGCGCTCGAACTGCTGCGCCGCTTCGCCCGCGCCAAGGGGGAGCATGCCGGCATTGCCGCGCCATCGGCCAACCGCTTCGGCCGCATCAGCCCGACCACGGCCGAGCATGTCGCCGAGGAACTCGGCGAGCGCGTGCCGCTGATCCTCGACGGCGGCCCGTGCAAGGTCGGCATCGAATCGACCATCATCGACTGCTCGCGCGGCGAGCCGGTCGTGCTGCGCCCCGGCCACATCTCGCCGGCGCATCTCGAAGCCGTGCTCGGCCGCCAGCCGCAAATCGAAACCAGCCAGGGCGCGCCGCGCGTTTCCGGCTCGCTCGAAGCGCACTACGCACCGACCACACCGCTGCGGGTGGTGGCTGGCGAGCGCCTGCTCGACTTCATCAATGCCCAGCGCCATCGCGGCGGCCAGTGCGCCGTGATCAGCGCCAACCAGCCGCCGCAAGCCGGCATGCCGCACGCCTGGCGCCTGATGCCGGCCGATCCGGTCGGCTACGCACATGATCTCTACGCCGCGCTGCGTGACATGGATCACGCCGGCGTCGACCTGATCGTTGTCGAAGCGCTGCCGACGAATGCCGAATGGGCCGCCGTCGCCGACCGCCTGCGCCGTGCCGCGGCCGGAGCCGGCCAGGGCTGACTGCTGCGGTGCACGGTCGTTTTGCGGCAATTTTCAAAGATGGGTAGCGGCGGCATGGTTCCGCGACAGACACAATCGGGGTAGAATTCCGCGCATCGGGCCGATAGCTCAGCTGGGAGAGCGCTGCGTTCGCAATGCAGAGGTCGGGAGTTCGATCCTCCTTCGGTCCACCATAAAAAATTGAAGAAGCCGTGACACTTTCCCAAGTGCTTCGGCTTTTTTTTCGGCGCGGACCATGAAAAGACTGGGTGCGGCAGTTTTGCAGTGTGTGCTACTGGCTTCCGCCCTGACCTTCGGGCGCCTCGCCTGTGCTGAAGACCTGACCCTTCCGGGCAGCGGCAATCCGGAATATGTCCTGCGGCGCCTCGCCGAAGCGTTCAATGCGCAACAATTGCAACACCGGGTCATCGTGCCGCCCTCGTCCGGGACGGCCGGGGCGCTGCGCGATGTCGGGGAGGGCATTACCTCGCTTGGCCGGGTCGGGCGCCCGTTGAAGGAAGACGAGAAAGCGCGCGGTTTCACCTTCATGCCGATCGGGCTCGATCCGGTGGTGATGGTCGGCGGTGCCGGAGTCACCGTACGCAGCCTGAGCCAGCGACAAGTGCTCGATATCTACGC
Organism: Azonexus sp.; assembly: GCA_041918795.1. Taxonomy (GTDB): domain Bacteria; phylum Pseudomonadota; class Gammaproteobacteria; order Burkholderiales; family Rhodocyclaceae; genus Azonexus. Next base: position 6,326 of record JAYRUZ010000058.1, read on the forward strand.
GGGCAAGTTGAGCAACTGGGCCGAGGTGGGTGGCAAGAGTGCGCCGATTCGCGCCATAGGACGCGAGGCGACCGATGCCTCGCGTCAGGCGCTGCAGCAATTGATCAAGCCGCTGAAAGACATCCAGTTCGGCAGCAACATCAAGGTGGCGCACCTCGACCCGCAGGTCATCGAACTGCTCGATCGTTATCCGACCAGCCTGGCTTTCCTGAATCGCTCGGCCCTGTCCGCTTGCCAGACCAGGGTCGTGCCGCTCGCCATCGACGGCGTGGCGCCAACGCCCGATAACGTGGTGCAAGGACGTTACCCGGTGGTGCTCGAATTCGGCCTGGTGTACCGCAGTAGCAGCGGATTGAGCCCGGCGGCGCGTGCCTTCGTCGATTTCGTTCGCTCGCCTAAAGGCCAGGGCATCCTGCAGCAATCGGGTGTCCTGCCGCGGTGAGCCCGTCCCGATGAAGCTGCGCCTGTCGACGACCAGCACGCTGGCGCTGGCCTTTGCCCTGGTGGCGACACTGGCTCTGGGCTTGTCCTTTCATCAGTCGTACGGCGTCTTCGAGCGCATGGTCGGCATCAGCGAAACCGACAAGGTCGCCGGCGTGGCTCGCCTGGTCGATGCCGCACTGAGGAGTTATTCACGTTCCTTGGTACAGGCTGCGCGTTTGGGGGCCATGAACAACTCGCTGGGTAAAGCCGTGGACGGCGCGAGGGACGTGTCGACGGTTGCCGCCATCGCCGAAAGTATCCGCCAGGGGTCGGAGGCCTTGTTCGTCGAAGTCGTCGATGTGCAGGAAAAGGTGATCCACCGTGCCGGCGAAGCCGGTGCGGCCGGTGAGCGGGGAGCCGACTGGGGAATTTATGAGGCCTTGCAGGGCCAAAGCCTGTTGGCCACTTCCACTGACGGGAAGGGCGTGATCCTCAAGGCAGTCGAACCCATTCGTTATCGGGGGGCAACGGTGGGCGCCCTGACGGTGGCCAGGCGTATTGGCGCCGAGACGCTGGAAGAACTCGGCAGGCAGGTGGGCTCGCAACTGGTTCTGTTGTCGCAGACCGGAAAAGTGATAGCGCAAACGCAAAATCTCGCCGTGGGCGTGAACATGGAGCGCGTCGAGACAGCCTTTGCCCAGAAAATTCCCGTTTTCGATCAGCACCGTGTCCTGGCCAGAACGCAGGTCTACATCCCGTTGCATTTGGTCGACGACGCTTATGTGATGCTGGTCGAGATCGACAGTCGGGCCGCTTACGAATTCCTCGACAAGTCCAACCGACAGGCCGCCTTTTACACCCTGCTCATTTTGACGGCCAGCCTGCTGATTGGCGTTCTCGCCATGCGCTGGCTGATGCAGCCGCTGGTCAGCCTGCGGCGAAGGGCCGAGCGCGAAGCTCAGCAATTGACCGATGAACCCTTGCAGAAATATACCGGTAACGACATTGCCACCGTGGCCGATGCGGTCAATGCCCTGGTCAGCCGGCTCAGCACTCGCAATGCGGAGTTGGCCGAGGCACGCCGCATCGCCGAGGGGGCGAGCAAGGCGAAATCCCAGTTCCTGGCCAACATGAGCCACGAAATTCGTACGCCGATGAATGCCATTCTCGGCTTCAGCTACCTGCTGCTGCAGGAGAAAATGCCGCCGGAACAGATGGATCAGGTCGCCAAGATCGAGCAGGCGGGCCAGCACTTGCTGGAGGTGATCAACAATGTTCTCGACTTCTCGAAGATGGAGTCCGGCAAATTTGTTTTGCATCGCGAAGAGTTTTCGCTGCGTAAACTGGTTGCCTCGATCGATTCGGTGATTGGCGACACGATCCGCAGCAAGGGTTTGCGCTTCGAAAGTGACCTGTCCGGCCTGCCGGACAGGCTGTTGGGCGATGTGACCTGTCTCCGGCAGTGTCTGCTCAACCTGCTCTCCAATGCCGTCAAGTTCACCGAACACGGGCAGGTCGTGTTGTCGATCCGGGCAGAAAGCGGGCCAGCGGGAGAAGAGATGGTGGTGCGCTTCCAGGTTGTCGATACCGGTTGCGGCCTGGCCGAAGATACGCTGGCGAGAGTTTTCGAGGCTTTCGAACAGGCGGACAACTCCAACACCCGTCGCTATGGCGGTACCGGCTTGGGGCTGGCCATCGTGCGCGAAATGGCTCAGTTGATGGGGGGCGGGGCCGGGGCCGAAAGCGAGCCGGGCAAGGGCAGTACCTTCTGGTTTACCGCCCGGCTCGGCGTGGCGCGGGAGCAATGCCCGATGCCTGCCGAAAGTGTCGAGGCGCCGCTTGAAGTGCTCCGTACCGAGTTTGCCGGCAGCCGTGTCCTGCTGGTGGAAGATGAGCCGGTCAATCGCGAGATAGCGCTCCAGCTACTCAAGCAGGCCGGCTCGGTGGTGGATATGGCGCAGGATGGTCTGGAGGCGCTCGAGCGGGTCGGGAAATGCCGTTACGACCTGATCTTGATGGATATGCTGATGCCTCGGATGGACGGAGTTCAGGCTGCCCGGGAGATTCGCGCGCAGGAAGGGGATGCAACTCCCATCGTCGCCCTGACAGCCAATGCCTTTGCCGAGGACAGGGAACGTTGCCTGGCGGCCGGGATGAACGACTTTGTCGCCAAGCCATTGAGCATGCAAGCGTTTTACCAATGCTTGCTGAAGAATTTGCGGGCCGCCAAGAGGGCGGCAGGGCAGGCATAGGGTTTTCCCGCGGCCCCCTTGTCAATTGGGGACGATTGGCAGAATACTGTCTGCGACGGGGAAGCATTCCAAAAAAGACGTCACTTCCCCGCTGCTGCAATGTGCAGCCAACCCGGACGGAGGATGAGACAAATGACCCTCGCAGCAAACGTGCGCACGCACAAGCTATCCCAGAACGCCACCCTGTGTGGTCCCGGTTATAACCAGATGGCCCCGGATTCGCCGGCGATCGAGGCGATGACCGACTTTTCCCATGTTAACGTTGTCAGCATCGAGGCGGCGGCCTCGATCAACGATGCCAATGCACGCATGATTTCGCGCGGCGTGCGCTTGTTGATCGTGGTCGGCAAGGCCGAGGCGGTGGAAGGCTTGATTACGGCCCGCGACATCCTCGGCGAGAAGCCGATGCAGGTTGCCTCGGCGCGCGGGACCAAGCGCGAGGATTTGACCGTGGCCGACTTGATGACCCCGATCGGCAGCCTGGATACCCTGTATCTGGGCGAAGTGCTGAACGCGAGCATCGCCGATATCCTGAATGCGCTGAAGAAACTTGGCCGTCAGCACATCCTGGTCGAGGATAGCGACCCGATCACCGGCCAGCCGCGCGTCCGCGGCCTGTTCTCGGCGACCCACATCGGTCGCCTGCTCGGCGTGCCGGTACTGGGCTTCGATCTGCCGCGCACCTTCGCCGAAATCGAGGCGGCGCTGGTCAACTGATCGCGGCTTTCGTCGTACGACCAAGGGGGCTTGCCCCCTTTTTTCATTCGCGCCCGCGGGTTTTCACGGGTGGATTTTTTCCGGCGGCAGGCGGAGGATTTCGCCTTTAGTCGCCAGAGCCAAGCAAGGAGTCGCCATGTCCCAGGCCAGTCACCCGGTTGCCGCATCCTTACGCGCTTCCGACACCGGCAAGATCGTTTCCGCGCGCGATGCGGTTCGCCTGATCCGCGATGGCGATACGGTGGCGACCGGCGGTTTCGTCGGCATCGGCTTTGCCGAGAACATTGCGGTGGCGCTGGAGCAACGCTTTCTCGAGGCCGCGGCCGAGGACATGCACGGCCAGGGCTCGCCGCGCAACCTGACGCTGGTCTATGCGGCGGGGCAGGGCGACGGCAAGGAGCGCGGGTTGAACCATCTCGGCCACGACGGCCTGGT
>JAYRUZ010000059.1:0-9989 GCA_041918795.1 Azonexus sp.
CCGCGCCAGACTGCCATCACGGATCAGGGCTTCGACGTTGTTGGTGCCGACCGAACCGATGAAGGCGACCGGTTGCTCGTTGGCCAGACTTTCCTTGACCAGGCGGACGGTTTCTTCCGGCTTGTTTTCGTCATCGCGGCTGATCAGCTTGATCGTATTGCCGCCGACACCGCCCTGGGCATTGATGTGGTCGAAATAGAGCTTGGCGCCGGCCTGAACCGCCTTGCCAGTGACGCCTTGCGGGCCGGACAGGGGAGCGACCTGAACCACCAGCAGCTCCTTGGCGCTGGCGGTCTGTAACAGGCTCGCCAGGAAAAGAGCGGGCAAGGCGCGACGAAGCGCCGAAAAGGGAATGGAGATAGGCATCGCTGTTCCTAAAGAGGGATTTGTCCGGTGGGCCGGATCTCGGGGATTGGATGCGGATTATTCCATCGGTCTGGCCGTCTGCCGATTTCGGATATCCACAGTTTCACATTTAATATATTGTGATTTTGTTTAAAAATAAACCAAATAAATCAACAATTTGATTGTATTGATTGAATAATTCATAATTTGCGCGGCATGCTGTTCGGCGGTATGTGAACGTAGCGTTCGGCCTCCTGGTCATGCTTCCTGGACCAGTCCGCGCTGCAATCGCACGGCAGGTTGGTGGCCAAGTCGCAGGCCGAGCCAGCATCCAGGTCACAGGGCAGGTCGCAGGAGAGATCGCAAAATCCGGCCTGACCGAGGGGGCGAAAAGCGGCCTGGCGATAGCGCCGGTGAGCGATGCCGCAGCGTTCGAGCCGGGCACGCAAGACGAACCCTCCGCGCCACACGCCAAAGCGCCGAATGGCGCGATAGCCGAGTTGGGAACAACTCGCCCGCCCGGTGTGAAATCGGTAGGCGCAGCAAAATCCCTTACGTGGCGAAATATGGCGTTGATAGGCGCGGATGGCGGCGAGAGCGAGTGTGCGAAACATGATCAGAGGTACCGGAAAATTGCCGCCAAGGCGACGGCAAGCCAAAAAACCAGACCGAGCCCGGCCTGACCGTCCGGGCTGATGCGGCGTTGGCCATCGGCACTGCGGACCGGCGCACCACGCCAGCGTGGACGCGGCTTCTCGGAAGCTTCGTTGAAGCCGGCCGCCTGCCACTGCCCCAGGCTGACGATGGGCACCAGCAGCTTGCCGGTGAAATAAAACAGCGTCTGGCTCAAGGCATCGAGCACGACGGAACCGATAAATTCGCCGAGTGCAGACAGCGCCATGGCAATCTCCGGGCGTAAAAAAGCCGGCGGTGTCAGGCGCCGGCTTCTTGGGGTTTGCGCTGTTCGCGCTTACTGGATTTGCTGGATACCGGCCAGCACCCAGCCGCGGGAACCGTCGCGCGGCTTGGTCATGTGCCAGATTTCCGCGAAGGCTTCGGCCGGCGCGCTGGCTTCTTCGCGGATCAGGCCGGTGAAGTGGATACTGACGACATAGCGGCCGCTTTCCTCGGTCACGTCGATCACCTCGGCATTGAGCTGGGCGACGTCGGTTTCCTGTTTGGCGCCCTTGCGCTCGTCGATGGCCATCTTGATCTCGGCGAACATTTCCGGCGAAGTGAATTCGCGGATGTCGTCGAGGTTGCCGGCATCGTTGGCGGCCTGCAGGCGGATGAAATTGACCTTGGCGTTGCGCACGAAGCCGGCGACATCGAAATCGGCCGGGATGTTGGCCGCAGCGACCGGTGCCGCAGCGCTACCGCCCATCGGCTGGAAATCCTGGGCGGGCGGCGGGTTGCCGTAGCCGGCCCCGGCACCAGCGTACTGCATGCCCTGATGGCCCTGTGCGGCAGCCTTCTTGCGCATGAAGTAGCCGATCACGCCAATGACCACCATGGCGAGCAGGGCAATCATCATGAAGTTGGCCAGGCCTTCGCCAAAGCCGAAGTGCGAGGCCAGCGCAGCCAGGCCGATACCGGCGGCGAGACCGGCGAGCGGGCCCATCCACGAACGCTTGGGTTGCGCTTGCGGTGCGGCGGCCGGGGCACCTGCTTGCTGCTGTTGGGCCGGCGCGGCCTGTTGCGTATTCTTGCTCGGGGCAACGGATTGACGCTGCATGCCGGTCGATCCACCGCCGCCCAGGCGCTTGGCGGCCTCGGCGTCGCTGATCGACAGTGACAGGCCGAGCACGAGGGCAGCGGCCATCATCGCGAAGTTTTTCATCGATGTCTCCTTGGTTGGAATAGTGACGGACGGAGTGTAGCGAGCTTTCCGCTCATTTATAACCGCATAAAATTGCAGGCATGTTTCGAAAAAATCGAATGATCAGCCGAGCAGGGCCGCGATGGCCGGCGGATTGGAGGGGAAGTAGAAATGCACGTAGGAGGCGGTGAGCCGGCCGAGACGATAGATCGCCTCGCCCTCACCGCCGCGTTGCGGGCGGGCGCGGCAGAGGGGTTCGAGCGACGTTTCGCTCTTCGAATAATGGAAGGTGTGGCCGGACAACTCGCCTTCCGGCAGCGTGGCAAACTGCGTGCCGAGTGCGGCGAGGCGCTGTTGCATGACCGAGCGGCCGGGCAGCAGGCCGCCAAAGCGGTGGCTGGTGCCCGCCTTGTCCACGACCTCCTCGAACAGGCTCATCATGCCGCCGCATTCAGCGAGCAGAGGCTTGCCGGCAGCGACATGGGCGCGTAACGCGCTCCACAGGGCGCTGTTGGCGGAGAGCGCTTCGGCGTGCAGTTCCGGATAGCCGCCGGGCAGCCAGACGGCATCGCATTCCGGCAGCACTTCGCCGGCGACCGGCGAGAAGAAATGCAACTCGGCACCCAGTTGCTGCAGGGTTTCGAGGTTGGCCGGGTAGATGAAACCGTAGGCCGCGTCGCGGGCGATGGCGATGCGCTTGCCGGCGAGCAATGGCGGAATGGCTGGCGGTGGTGCGTCGTCGAAATTTGCCGGTTTGGGCAGGTGCACCGCAGCAGTCGCTTCCAGCGCATCGGCCAGCTTGTCCAGGCGAGTGCCGAGGTCTTCGATCTCGGCTGCCTGCATCAGGCCGAGGTGGCGCTCGGGCAGGCTGTCGCCGGATTTGGGCAGGGCGCCGAACCAGCCCATGCCGGGCGGCAGGCTTTCGCGCAGCAATTCGGTGTGGAAGGCGCTGCCGACACGGTTGGCCAGCACGCCGGCGAAGGGCAGCTTGGGCCGATAGCTGGCCAGGCCGTGCGCTACGGCGCCGAAGGTCTGGGCCATCGAGCCGGCGTCGATCAGGGCCATGACCGGGATGCCGAAGCGTTCGGCGATGTCGGCGGCCGACGGCGTGCCGTCGAACAAGCCCATGACGCCCTCGACCAGGATCAGGTCCGAATCGGCCGCCGCCCGGGCCAGCCGCCAGCGTGCGTCAGCCTCGCCGCACATCCCGAGATCGAGATTCTGGCAAGGGCGGCCGGAGGCGAAGGCATGAATCTGCGGATCGAGAAAATCCGGGCCGCACTTGAACACGGTGACGCGTCGGCCTTGCCGGGCGTGCAGGCGAGCCAGGGCGGCAGTGACGGTGGTCTTGCCCTGGCCGGAGGCGGGGGCGGCGATGAGAAGGGCGGGGCAGGCGGGCATAGGCAAAAGAGGGCTGGTCGAGGGCGAATGATAGACGCAGTCTGTTGGTGTCGCGTGCATCGTTGGTATTAGAAATTGATCCGGAGGCTGGCGCGAATTGTACGGGGCTCCAGCGGATGGATCAGGCGACCGTCGATGGCGCTCCCGCTGCCGCTGCCGCAACCGCCGCTGCCGCCGCTGCCGGCCAAGGCTTCATTACGCGTGCAGGCACCTCCCCAGTACTCAATATCGTTGGCTTTCTTGTCGAACAGGTTCAGGACGTCGAGACTAGCCTGCCACTGTTTGTTGAAGCGGTAGCCCAGCTTCAGATTGCTCATCCAGAAGGCGTGAGATTTCTCGGTGCCGGTTTCTTCAAGATCGTAGGTGCCTAGATAACGCATACGCACGCCGCCAAACCAGGGGCCGCCGTCATCATAGGAGAGGCTTAGAGAGGCGGTCAGCGGAACCGCATTGGGAACGTGCCGCCCGCCATTGACCTCGTCTATGAAGCGAGCGCGAGAAAGAGCGAGATCGACGTCGACGACGATTCCTGAATGGGGCGTGAAATAGTTCGACCATTCGACGCCATGTCGGCGCGACGCGCCTTTCGGTTCGGTGACGCCTTCATCGCCGATGAAGACGAGTTCGGAATCAAGATCCATCTGCCAGAACGACAGGCTGCTGTTCCAGCCGGACATCGGGGCGAAGCGCGTGCCGACTTCACTGCCTCGTGCCTTGACGATCAGCGGTAGTAATTGTGTCGCGCTACCGTCCACTGGATTGATCCTCGTCGTGGTACCGCGCGCATCGTTACTATGGAAACCATACCCCCAATTGGCGTAGAACTCGGTTTGGCCGAGAAGATTGAACGGTCCCAGGACCAGTCCCAGTTTCGGACTGGCCTGATGTGCCGAGGCGTCGCCACCGTTGGCCATGTTGTTGCTGCCGCCCAGTGCGGTCACTTCTGCCTGGATCAGGTCGTAACGCAGCCCGGACAGGGTACGCAGCCAGGGAAGCCATTGGGTTTTGGCCTCGACGAAAACGCCGCTCGCCGTTTCGTTGATCCGGTCTTCGCGCACCGTCTCGACGCGCCGTCGATTGACGGTGTGGTAAAGCCCAACCTGGCCAATACGATCCTGGCGCAGTTGCAGACCGGCGGTGAGTTCCGTGTCGCGTGACTGCGGGCCGAGAAACCAGCTGTGGCGGACTTCGCCGCCCCAGACGATGCGTTCGTCGGCCTGCTCGTGCTGGTCGCCGGCGAGGCCGCTGATGTAGCCGGAAGGCGCGGAGAACAGGTTGAGCCCGTAGTCGATCACGTAAGCATTGGCGCGGCTGCTTCCCCGCTCGTCGGTTCGCGCCCAGTCGCCGGAGAGACTGTAGCGATGGGTTTGTCCCCCGTCGTTGCCGATCAGGGTGCCGTAGCGGCCGATTTCGCCACTGCTGACGGCGCGCTCGGGCACGTGTTCGGAGGCCGTCCAGTCGGCCTTGTAAAACATGCCGGTCAGCGCGAATCCATTGGCCGTAGTGCCGGAAGACAGCCGAAGGACGGCGTTCTGTTTTTCGAGATTCTCCGGCTGTTCCCAAGGACCATTGTTACCGGCCAGCTCGACGCCCGCCAGCAGGTTCAGACCATTGATCTCGGTGCTGCCGGCCGTCAAAAGTCGACGGTAATTGTGTTGGCCAAGACTCAGATCGACGAAGGGCGCCGCCAACTTCCTTTGATAGTCGATACGGGCGCTGCCGCTGGTGGCAAAGTCGCCATCCTCGGCGCCATAGACCCCTTTTTTGTACTTTACCGTTCCAATCAGTTCGGGAATCAGGAAATTGAGGTCCATATAGCCCTGGCCGTGGGCGTGGCTGAGCATGTTGATAGGCATGCCCATGACGTGCGTCGAGAAGTCGCTGCCGTGATCGAGGTTGAAGCCGCGCAGGAAATACTGGTTGGCCTTGCCGTCGCCCGAATGCTGGGTGACGATCATGCCAGGAACGACCTCCATCACTTCAGCCGGGCGCAGCAGGGGACGGTTGGCTAATTGTCTGGCGGTGACGGTGCCTTCGCTGGCCGTGTCGGCAACGCCGATCAAGTCCTGAGTGCCGCTATTGACCGTGACATCCTGCAGGGTTGGAATGCCCGCCGCTCGGGCGAGTCCGGCGGTGGTTAGCGCCAGCGTCAGCGTCAGTATTGATCGGCAAGACGGGATGAACCAAGAGTGTTGCATGAGCTACTCCATGAACGACTGTCTGCCATGGAGCGCCGTTTCCGGGTATCAAGTCCGAAAAACGAGCCGCCCGCATCCCCGCAGACAGTCTGTTGCAAAAGCCGCTGCAGGGTTGCAGCAGCACGTGGCAACAGGCCGGTCTCCGGGCTTGAAAGTCTTGCACCGTCGCCTTCCCGGCAAACTTCGCCAGTGGCTTTGTGACGGTGCCGCACTTTCTTACCGTTGCGGGGGCAGCTGGGGCATTGCGATCGCGCGGATCGCTCACCTCATTCCCGTTTCACCCGCCATCCTGCGATGGCGGACACCTGTTGTCATGACCGGAAGCTTCAAGCGACGGGCGCTTCCGAAACCCTTGAAACAAATCTAGCTGCGATTGCGTTCGTACAAGCCCACCACTTCGCCGATGATCAGCAAGGCGGGCGGTTTGACGGCGTGGACCTTGGCCGTTTCCGGCAAGGTGCCCAGGGTTGCCGGGTAAATCTGCTGCTCCGGCCAGGTTGCCCGGTAGATCAGGGCGGCGGGCGTGCGGCCGGGCAGGCCGGCGCGCTGCAGTTCGCGCGAAATGGTATCGAGTCCGGTGATCCCCATGTAGATGGCCAGCGTCTGGTTCGGCTGGGCGAGGCCCGGCCAGTTGAGGTCGATGCTGTGATCCTTCAGGTGACCGGTGACGAAGACGCAGCTTTGTGCGTAATCGCGATGGGTCAGCGGAAAGCCGAAGGCCGCCGCTGCGCCGAGGGCGGCGGTGATTCCGGGAATAATCTCGACGTTGATGCCGTGGTCGAGCAGGACATCGAGCTCCTCGCCGCCGCGCCCAAAGACGAAGGGGTCGCCGCCTTTCAGACGGACCACGCGACGGCCGCTGCACGCCTTGGCGAGCAGGAGCTGGCAGATTTCTTCTTGCGGCAGGGTGTGCTTGCCCGCTGTTTTGCCGACATAGATGCGTTCTGCGGTGCACGGGCAAAAATCGACAATTTCCGGGCTGACCAGGTTGTCGTAGAGCAAGACCTCGGCCTGCTGCAAGCGTCGGTAAGCCTTCAGGGTGATCAGTTCCGGGTCACCCGGACCGGCACCAACCAGAGCGACGCTGCCGGCCGGGAAATCGCTCAGCGTCATTCGCTCGCTCCCTGGCGATGGAAGACCAGTTCCTCGACCACGCTGCCATTCTTCAAATGCTCCTTGATGATCCGGTCGATGTTGGCGTCGGTAACGTTGTAATACCACACGCCATCCGGCTGCACGGCGACGATCGGCCCACCCTGGCAGGCGGCGACGCAACCGGTGCGCGTGCGCTTGACGCGGGCCGGGCCGGCATCGACGCCAAGCCCGGCAGCGCGGAATTTGGCCTGCAGGGCGGTGAACAAGGCCTCGCCCTCGCCATTATGCGTGCAGCGCGGACCGGTGCACACCAACACCTGGCGGCTATAGTCGCGGATCGTCGGTTTGACGATCTGCCTGGTATCGCGCTCAGCCTTCAATCTCGGCCTCCTCGCCCTCCGGCGGCAGTTCGGCCTGCAGCACGGCAGCGATGTAGTCTTCCGGCAGGCGGTATTCGGCGGCCAGTTCGGCGGCACTCTTACCACTTTGCTGGATAGCGGCCATCCAGCCGTTGAGGCCGGTCGATAGCGAGCGGCCGGCTTGTTCACCTTCGTGTGTATTGCGTTCGCCATCCTCGACGGCGTACTTGTTGGCGTAGCCGCGCGGCGTGACCATCAGGCCGTGCTGGATGAACGTGTTGGAATTGCCGATCAGCACCGTCGACAGCATGCCGATGTCGGCCTCGGCCATCTTGTCCAGCGTCGTCAGTTCGATGCGCTGCTTCGGCCGGTAACCGGATTTGACGATGGCCACCGGCGTCTGCGGGTCGCGATGGCGCAAGAAGATGCGCTGGGCTTCGACGATCTGCTGCGTGCGGCGACCGCTCTTCGGGTTGTACAGCGCAACGACGAAATCGGCATAGGCGACGGCGTCGAGGCGGCGGGCGATGGTCGGCCACGGGGTCAGCAGGTCGGACAGCGAAATGGCGCAGAAGTCGTGGGTCAACGGGGCGCCGACCAGCGCGGCGCAGGTGTTGAGCGCCGAGGCGCCGGGCACGATCTCGACCTCGATGGCGGAATCCGGCGTCCACCCGGCCTGGAACAGGACCTCGAAGGTTGGGCCGGCCATGCCGTAGACACCGGCGTCACCCGATGACACCAGGGCCACCTTCTTGCCCTGGCGGGCGCGATCAAGAGCCTCGATGGCGCGGTCGAGTTCCTCGGTCATCGACTTCTTGATGACCTCCTTGCCCTCGACCAGATCGGCGACTAGGCGGATGTAGGTGACATAGCCGATGATGGTGTCGGCTTCGGCAATCGCGGCGCGGGCGCGGGCCGTGAGATGGTCCTGGCTGCCGGGGCCGAGGCCGACGAGCATGATCTTGCCGGTTTTGACGGGAGTTTCTGGTGCATTCATTGGGGAATCCTTGCAATGGAGACAGTGGCGTTGCGGCCGTCCGGGCCGCGCAGCTTGTGTTTTTCGATGATCAGATGGGTCTGGCCGGCGCCAGCAACGAGGATCGCCGCCGCTTCCGAAACTGACGGGGTGCCGGTGTATTTGCGGACGGTTTCCGACGGATTGGGCACGTCCACCGCAGCCAGTTCGGCGGCGGGGTAGAAGCGGATCGTCCAGCCATTGGCCTGTGCGACTTCGGCCAGACCGATTTCGTCGGTCTTGAGGTCGATGGAGGCGACAGCCTGCACATCGGCCAGCATGGCGCCGGTCTCGGCCAGGGCTTCGTCGATGCACTGGGCGATGGTGGCTGCCGGGGTGCCGCGGTCGCAGCCGAGGCCGAGCGCAATCTTCATGCCGTAGCCGGGCGGTAGATGACGCACTTGCCGGTCAGCTGCGCGGCGATTTCGACCGGCATCGCGCGTTGGCTGACCCACAGTACGGCGGCGAAGCGGTCCAGCGGCACGTCCTCCAGCTTGCCGAACTGCGTTACGTTGAGCGGCAGCGGTCCCTTGCGGCCATTGGCGTGGTTTGGCCACCAGTCGCTGCTGCCGGCTTCCTGTACCAGCGCCACGGGTTCGTCGTTCACCATGGCGGCGCTACAGCGAACGATTTCGTCATGGCTGGCTTCGAATGTCCAGCCGAGTTCGCGGCCGAGCAGGTCGACGGCGATGGTTTCACGGGCATCCGATGCCGTGGTCAGTACCGCCTGGGCGTCGAGCGCCGTGGCGAGGTGGCCGGCCAGTTGGTTGGCGCCGCCAAGATGGCCCGAGAGCATGGGGATGACGAACTTGCCGGCTTCGTCGATAACGACCACCGCCGGATCGGTTTCCTTGCTCTTCAGGTGCGGGGCGATCAGGCGGACGACGGCGCCGAGCGAGACGATGCAGACGATGCCGTCGAAGGCGGCGAACAGCGCTGGCACCTGGTCGCCGACCTTGCCCTCGTAGCAGTGGCAGGCGCTGGGGGCGGCGGTATTGCCTTCGGCCCGGAATTTCTCGGGGCAGAACAGCTGGGCGCCGGGCAGCGCGGCGATGACCCGGCCGGCCAGCGCGATGCCGTGTTTGGTAATCGAGACGACGGCGATTTTCATGGTTGGGTTCTCGGTTGGGTTTGGTTTTATGGGTTTTTCAGGCGTCCACCGCGCCCCGCAGGAAGCACTCTTGGGGTGCAGCAGAGGCTTCGATGGCCTCCTTGCGCTTGCGGCAGCCACGGCGCAGTTCGCCGCGCACGCGCTTGGGGTTCTGGACCAGCATCAAGGACAGGTAATTGACCTTTTCGCCCTTCAGGCGGCTGACGTCGCGCACGATGCGCTCGTCCGGCGAGCCGACCTTCTCGATGAAGACCGAGGTGGCCAGCAGGTCGCGTTTTTCCAGCAGTTCGATCACTTCATCGACCAGCGGCTTCACTTTGAGCAGGGCCAGCGTGTCGAATTCGTCGAGCAGGTGATTGATCACCTCGACGCCGTAGGCGGCCGGGATGATGGCGAAGGTTTCATCTTCCTCGGCCAGGGTGATGCCGGTGCTGGCTGCGGCCGCCGCGAAGGACGAGACGCCGGGAATGGTCTCGACTTCGACCTCGGGTACCAGTTCGCGCACGACGCGAGCGAGGTGGCCGAAGGTGGCGAAGGTGGAGGCATCGCCTTCGACCAGGAAAACCAGATCGCGCCCCTCGGCGAGTAGTTCCACCGTCTGCACCGCGGCGCGGCTCCAGGCCTTGGCCAGGATTTCGGCATCGCG
>JAYRUZ010000060.1:0-7450 GCA_041918795.1 Azonexus sp.
CTTGGCGTACAAACTCATCGTGTCGCCGTTCAGCCCTTTCGGATAGCCGGTGCCATCCACTTTTTCGTGGTGGTGCAGGCAGACGTCCTTGATCATTTCGGTGACGCCCTTGCCTTCGAGCAATAGCTTGTAGCCTTCTTCGGGGTGCGTCTTGATCAGGGCAAACTCCTCGTCAGTCAGCTTGCCCGGCTTGTTCAGTACATCAAGCGGCATCATCGCCTTGCCAAGGTCGTGGAGCAGGCCGGCCATGCCCGCTTCGCGGGTTTGCTGATCGTCTAGGCCAAGTTGGCGAGCCAGGGCGATCATCAGGGCGCAGACGGCAACCGAATGCATGAAAGTGTAGTCGTCCGCCGTCTTCAGTCGAGCCAGGCTGATCAGAGCCCCCGGGTTGCGCATGACGGAATTGGAAATTTCCTCAACCAGCGGTGCCGCCGCTTCAGCCTCGATGGCTTTGCCCATGCGCGCTTCCTGGAACATCGAAACCACTGCTTCCTTACCCTTCGCGACGATTTTCGAGGCACGGACAATCTCGTCGGAGAAATTGCTTTTCTCCTGCACTACGGCAGGGGGTGGGGGAATTTCGTCCGCGGTTTCCAGAGTTTCAAGTGGATGTTCCCCTGACGATTCGACGTCTTCTCCCTTGGATGCGTCTATCCACACTTCCTTGATGTTGCTTTCGCGTACCAAGACAAGATCGTGCGGATTTTCCAGAACGAATTTCGTTCGCCAGAACGGGTGGTCGAGCCACGCCCCGCAGAAAGCCTGCAGATGCATGCCCAAACGGAGTTGATCGACCGGGATTTTTTTCAGCATATTTGCTAATTTTATGCGAAAAAAGAGGGGCAGCAGCCCCTCCTTTGTCGTGACTTTGTAAGATATTACAGTCCGGAGTCACCTCGCAGCAATGCGGCGCGATCTGTCGCTTCCCAGGAAAATTCCGGCTCGTCACGGCCAAAGTGCCCGTAGGCGGCGGTCTTTTGGTAGATCGGGCGGAGCAGGTTGAGCATGTTGACGATGCCCTTCGGGCGCAGGTCGAAATGCTTCTTGACCAGCTCGGTCAGAGTTTCGTTGCTGACTTTGCCGGTACCGAAGGTTTCGACCATGATCGAGGTCGGGTGGGCGACGCCGATGGCGTAGGAAACCTGCACCAGGCACTTGCTGGCCAGGCCAGCGGCGACGATGTTCTTGGCGACGTAGCGGCCGGCGTAGGCAGCCGAACGGTCGACCTTGGAGGGATCCTTGCCGGAGAAAGCGCCGCCGCCGTGCGGTGCCGCACCACCGTAGGTGTCAACGATGATCTTGCGGCCGGTCAGGCCGCAGTCACCCTGGGGACCGCCAACGACGAAACGACCCGTCGGGTTGACCAGATACTTGATGTCACCCTTGATCAGTTCCTTCGGCAGCACCGGCTTGATGATCTGCTCGATAGTGGCTTCGCGCAGGTCTTCCAGGCTGATGTCCGGCGAGTGTTGGGTGGACAGGACGACGGTGTCGATCGAGTGCGGTTTGCCATCGATGTAGCGGATGGTGACCTGCGACTTGGCGTCCGGACGCGCCCAGGGCAGGCGGCCATCCTTGCGCAGCATGGCCTGGCGTTCCACGAGGCGATGCGACAGGTAGATCGGCAAGGGCATCAGAGACGGTGTTTCATCGCAGGCATAGCCGAACATCAGGCCCTGGTCGCCGGCGCCCTGGTCGAGGTTGTCGTCATAGGCCTTGTTGACGCCCTGCGCAATATCCGGGCTCTGCTTGTCGTAGGCGACGAGTACGGCGCAGCCCTTGTAGTCGATGCCGTAATCGGTATTGTCGTAGCCGATACGCTTGATCGTGTCGCGGGCGACCTGAATGTAATCGACGTTGGCGTTGGTCGTGATTTCACCGGCCAGGACCACCAAACCGGTGTTGCACAGGGTTTCAGCGGCGACGCGGGAATGCGGATCCTGCGCCAGGATGGCATCGAGGATGGCGTCGGAAATCTGGTCGGCGACCTTGTCGGGATGGCCTTCGGAGACCGATTCCGAAGTAAAGAAATATTCGCTCATGGCAAGCTCCAGTGGTCCTACGGTATTGCGTTACCGGCTTCGGACCTGGAGCGGGCGACGCTTTAGCGGTATTTATTATTCGCCCCGCAAGTTGTCTGTTTAACTCGGCGATCCGATAATGATAGCCTTTTTTAACCCGGTTTCAACCCCGGTAGACGCATGGTCTTTCTCTTTCGCCTTCTTTCCCACTTGCCGTTGTCCGTCCTTCACCTGCTTGGCGGGCTACTCGGACGGCTGACTTACCGGCTGTCGCCAACCTATCGTCGGCACCTGTGCGAAAACCTGGCGCAGGCCGGCTTCGCTCCCGAATTGCGCACTACGGTGGCGGCTGAAACCGGCAAGCAGATGCTCGAGTTATCGCGTATCTGGATGAAGAGTCTTGGCGAGGCCAACGCTCAGGTGGTCGATGTGCGCGGCTGGGAGCATGTCGAGGCGGCGCGCCAGGCCGGGAAGGGCATCGTTTTCATGACGCCCCACCTGGGGTGTTTCGAAATTACGGCGCAGTACCTTTCTTCGCATTTCGATATCACGGTGCTCTATCGTCCGCCCAAGCAGGCTGCCGTGCAGAAGCTGATACTCGATGGTCGCAAGCGCGAGCACCTGCATCTGGCGCCAGCCGATTTGTCTGGTGTGCGCTCATTGATCAAGGCGCTGAAACGCGGTCAGGCCGTCGGCATGTTGCCGGACCAGGCGCCAAAGGTTGGCGAGGGGGTGTGGCTGAAATTTTTCGGTCGTTATGCCTACACGATGACTTTGGCTGCGCGTCTGACCGAAACCGGGGCGACGACACTGATGGCCTGGGGAGAGCGTTTGCCGGGTGGGGCGGGATATCGCCTGCATTTCCGACCGACCTCTGTGGTCTTGGCCGGCGACACGGTGCAGCGAGCCCAGCAGATCAACCACGAGATCGAGACGTTGATCCGCGACTGTCCGACCCAATATCTTTGGGGTTATAACCGCTACAAGCGACCCGGTGGTGCCGAGCCGCCGCCGGCCGAGTGAGTTTTCGATGAAAGTGTTTTTTACCTACGTACTGGTCGGTTTTCTCTGGCTGCTGCACTGGTTGCCCTTGCCGATGTTGCGGGCACTGGGCGGTGGTCTGGGACGCGTGTTGTACCTGTTCGGCAAGGAGCGGCGTAACGTGGCCTTGACCAATTTGCGCCTGTGTTTTCCCGAGAAGAGCGAAGCAGAGCGTGAGCGTATCGCCCGTGCGCATTTCGTTGCCTTCGCCCAGGCTGCGCTGGATCGCACGCTGGGCTGGTGGGCCAGTCGGGAACGCCTGGAGCGCCTGATCCGGATCCATGGTGTCGAGCATCTGAACAATCCGGACGGTCGGCCGGTGGTCATGCTGGCCCCGCATTTCGTTGGTCTGGATGCCGGCGGAACGGTCGTGTCTATGCATGTTGTCGGTTGCAGCGTGTTTTCCAAACAGAAAAATCCGGTCCTCAACAAGTTGCTCTATGATGGCCGGATGCGTTTCAACGAGGCAGTGCTGCTCTCACGCCAGGATGGGATGCGCAAGATTCTCAAGGCGCTGAAGGAAGGGCATCCGTTTTACTATTTGCCGGACATGGATTTCGGGCCGAAGGAGTCCATTTTCGTACCGTTTTTCGGCGTGCAGGCGGCGACCATTCCTGCATTGTCGCGGCTGGTGCGGCTGACCAATGCCGTCGTCGTGCCGGTCATCGTCAAGCAGGTGGCGGATGGCTACGAGGTTGAAGTGCAGCCGCCC
Organism: Azonexus sp.; assembly: GCA_041918795.1. Lineage (GTDB taxonomy): Bacteria > Pseudomonadota > Gammaproteobacteria > Burkholderiales > Rhodocyclaceae > Azonexus. The sequence continues at coordinate 3,775 of JAYRUZ010000060.1, forward strand.
TGGGAAAATTTCCCAGGCGACAGTGTCGAAGCCGATACCGCCTGCATGAATCGCTTCATCGAATCTCAAGTGCTGCGCATGCCGGAGCAGTATTTCTGGTTGCATAAACGCTTCAAGACCCGGCCACTTGGAGAACAGAGGTTTTACAAATGAGCCTGAACATCGAAATCAAGCCTGTCACGCCGCCGGAAGTGCCGGCGATTTCCGCCCTGGCCCGCGAAATCTGGCAGGCCAGCTATCCTGGCATCATCACCCAGGAACAGATCGACTTCATGCTCGAGCAGCGCTATGGGCACGAGCGTCTGTATGACGACCTGGAAGATATGCACAAGTGGCTGGACCAGGCCTTCTGCGAAGGGCGTCGCATCGGTTTCGCCTTCAGCGAGATCTACAAGGGCGAATTCAAGCTGGACAAGCTCTATATTCACCCGGATGCGCAGCGCCAGGGCGTTGGCGGTCAACTGATCGCCCACGTGGCTGCCCGTGCGGCAAAGATGGGCTATCCCTGCGTGATCCTGGCGGTCAACAAGCGCAACGAGAAGGCCATCAATTCCTACAAGAAATATGGCTTCGCGGTGCGCGAGGCGATTGTCGATGACATTGGTCGTGGCTTCGTGATGGATGATTACATCATGGAGAAAAGACTTTAGAAATTTGAGGCAACTTACTGTCTCTGCTATGCTTTTTTAATCCTGTTGCGGAGCGGAATGTGAAGCTCAAATTTACCAAGATGCAAGGCCTGGGCAACGACTTCGTCGTGCTCGATGGCGTGCGCCAGTCCCTTTCCCTTAGCCCGGAGCAATTGCGCTACCTGGCTGATCGTCATTTCGGTGTCGGTTGCGACCAGATTCTGCTGGTCGAAAAAGCCAGCCAGCCGGGTGTCGATTTCCGTTATCGCATCTTCAATGCCGACGGTGGTGAGGTCGAGCAGTGCGGCAACGGTGCGCGCTGTTTCGTGCGCTTTGTGCATGATCAAGGGTTGACCGACAAGCGTGAAATCCGTGTCGAGACGCAGCGCGGCATCATTGCGCCGCGCCTGGAAGCCGATGGCAATGCCACGGTGGACATGGGCCAACCGCGTTTTTCCCCGGCCGAGATTCCATTTGTGCACGACGACGATGTGGTGATCTATAACCTCGACGTGGCCGACGAGACGCTGGAGATCAGCGTCGTCTCGATGGGCAACCCGCACGCCGTGCAAGTGGTGCCGGACGTCGAAACCGCGCCGGTCGGTGAGCATGGGCCGCTGATCGAACGCCACGAGCGTTTCCCGAAGCGGGTTAACGCCGGCTTCATGCAGATTGTCGACAAGCACGCCATCAAACTGCGTGTTTTCGAACGCGGCGCAGGCGAGACGCTGGCCTGCGGCACCGGTGCCTGTGCGGCGGCGGTGGCCGGTATCCGTCGTGGCCTGCTCGAATCGCCGGTGCGCGTGACGACGCGCGGTGGCGACCTGACCATTGCCTGGGGCGGCGAAGGGCGCCCGGTCTTGATGACCGGCCCGGCCGTAAGCGTATTCAACGGAGAAATAGAACTATGAGCGCCATGTTCCCGGAAGAGATTGCCGATTACCTGAAGAACAATCCGAGTTTTTTCGAGCAATACGCTGACCTGATGGCACAGATTTTCGTGCCGCACCCGCATGGCGGGCGTGCTGTGTCGCTGGCCGAGCGCCAGATGCTGACCTTGCGCGAGAAGAATCGGGTGACCGAGACCAAGTTGGCCGAGTTGATCGCCTTTGGCGAGGAAAACGACGCGATCAGCGAGAAAGTGCATCGTCTGGCCGTTGGCCTGATCGCGGCCGAGACCTTCCAGGCGGTGATCCATCTGCTCAATTTTCACCTGCGCGACGACTTCGCCGTGCCGCACGTGGCCTTGCGCCTGTGGAACAAGCCGGAAAGCATCGAGGATCTGCCGGAATTCGCTGCCGTCAGCGAGGAGCTGCAGGTCTTCGCCGAGACGCTGGCTCGCCCGTATTGCGGTTCCACGGCCGGCTTCGGGACTGCCTCCTGGTTTGGCGAGCATGCCTCGCACATCCGCTCGCAGGCGCTGATCGCCCTGCGCAACGGCGGTGGCACCATCGGCATGGTGGCGCTGGGCAGCGAGGACGTACATCGCTTCTACGCCGACATGGGCACGCTCTACCTCGAACGTATCGGCGAGATGGTCTCGGCGGCGCTGGCGCGGGTCACCAAGAGCGCGCTGTGAACCCGCAGGCGGCCGTCGACGCCTGGCTGGCCGAACTGGCCGACCAGCGCCGGCTGTCGCCGCATACCACCGCCAATTACCGACGCGATCTGGGAAAGCTGCTGGTCGCTTGCGGCGAGACGCCGCTGGCCGCCTTGCAGGTCCATCACATTCGCCGCTTTGTCGCCCAGCTGCATGGCCAGGGTTTGACCGGGCGTTCGTTGGCTCGCCTGCTCTCCGCCTGGCGGGGATTCTTCCGTTGGCTCGGCGAGCGTGGCCTGATCCGGGCCAATCCCTGTGACGGCCTGAAGCCGCCGAAGTCGCCGCGCCTGTTGCCGAAGGCCCTGTCGGTCGACGAAACGGCCCGCCTGCTCGATCCTGTCGAAGACGACGATCCTGTGCAGGATGCCCGCGATCTGGCGATGTTCGAACTCTTCTATTCTTCCGGACTACGTCTGGCGGAACTGGTGGCGCTCGATATCGATGCGCTGGACAGCATCGCCCACGACGGTGAGGTCCGCGTACTCGGCAAGCGCAGCAAGGCGCGGCTGGTGCCGGTCGGCAGCAAGGCGCGCGAGGCCTTGGCGGCCTGGGCCAATGTCCGGGGCGAACTGGCCTTGCCGGACGAACCGGCCTTGTTCGTCGGCCAGCGTGGCCGGCGCATCAGCCCGCGCATGGTCGAGAGCCGACTGGAGCGTCGTGCCATCCGTCTCGGCCTGCCCCGGCATGTGCATCCGCACATGCTGCGCCATTCCTTTGCCTCGCACGTCCTGCAATCCTCCGGCGATCTGCGGGCGGTGCAGGAAATGCTCGGTCATGCCAGCATCGCCTCGACGCAGGTCTATACGCATCTCGATTTCCAGCACCTGGCCAAAGTGTATGACGCAGCCCATCCCCGGGCGAAAAAACGGCACGATTGAGTTTGCCGGTCCGACTGCTGCAACCCACGGGTGCTTCCGTTGGGGCGCGGTGCACAGGCAAAAAGCGCCAAAAATCAAGGATCAATTGACGGTTTCGGGTGCACCGACTATGATTCACGTCTTTCAAAATTTCGCCGGAATCCGAGGAGTCATCCATGGCCATCAACCGCACCCGCCGTAACATCCTGGAACGCCGCTGCGCTTCCAAGACCATCAAGCGCCTGTTCAAGAGCGACGGCAAGACCCTGTTCAAGACCATGTACGCCGCCGAGTGCCAGCAGCGTAACCGCAAGGCCCTGGGCGCCTAAGCGCAAAGAACACAGTCGAGCCCCGGTTGCCGCAAGGTAGCCGGGGCTTCTTGCTTTTGAAGGATAGAAAATGGCGCAGTTGATCCTCATGCCCGGCAAGGAAAGGGCAGCGTTCAAGAATCGTCACCCCTGGGTATTCGCCGGCTCGGTCGGCCGGCTCGAAGGCCGGGCGCGGCCGGGCGATACCGTCGAGGTGCTGGCCGACAACCTGCGGCCGCTGGGGCGCGCAGCCTACAGCCCGCAGTCGCAGATTCGTGCCCG
>JAYRUZ010000060.1:7550-9622 GCA_041918795.1 Azonexus sp.
TGCTCGGGCGGCATCGGGCTGGAGCTGTTCCAGAAGATCGTCGCCGGCGCGGCGGTCGATGCCGGGCGTGAGGCGCGCATCGTGCGCCGCCTGTCCGGTACGGCCGATCACCCGGTGGCGTTGAACTTTCCGGAAGGCGAATATCTCAAAGGCCTGCTCGTCCAGGTCGATTAAACTATCCGCATGCCCTTGTTGCGCCGCTTCCTTCTCGTCTTTGTGCTCGTCTTCGCCCAATGGGCGGCGGCGGCGCACGGGGTCGAGCATGCGGTGGGCGAGGGCAAGGGTTTGCCGGCCCACGCCTGTGAGCTCTGCCTGGCGGCGCACGATCTCGGGTCGGCGCTGCCTTCCGTTATCGCACTGCCGCCGGTACTGGCCGTTCAGCTACTGCCGGCGCAGATCTATCTGCATGACCGCGCAGCGCTGCCGCCGCCGGTCGCCACCCAGCGCGGCCCACCCGCCTTCTTCTGAAAATTCCGCTTTTTTGATCGTGCACCGCAGCAGTGAGCTGCGCTGCCGCTATTTGCGTATTTCAGGAGAAATTCCATGTTGCACAAGCCCTTAACCCTGGCGGCCCTGCTCGCCGCCACTTTCGGCGCGCAAGCTGCCGATGCCGATCTCGTTGCCATCCGTGCCCAGATCGATGAAATGAAGAAAAGCTACGAACAGCGCATTGCTGCGCTGGAAAAGCGGCTGGTCGATGCCGAAACACAATCTGCCAAGGCCGCGCCGGCCCCAGTGGCGAGTGTGGCCGAGGTGCAGTCCTCCCCGCCGTCGGGTGGCAGCAACAGCTTCAATCCCGATGTGTCGCTGATCCTGCAGGGCAAGTATCGCCAGGCCAGAAACATCCCGGGGCGAGGTATCACGGGCTTCTTCCCGAGCGAGGTGGAAGGCGCCAACCAGCGCGGCTTCTCGGCGGATGAAACGGAATTGGTCGTCTCGGCGAACATTGATCCCTACTGGCGTGGTCAGGCCATCGTCGCATTGGTGGACGGACAGGCCGAAGTCGAGGAGGCCTGGTTCCAGTCGCTCGGTCTGGGCCATGGCATCGGCCTGAAGGCCGGGCGCTATCGTTCGGGCATCGGCTACCTGAACGAGCAACATCCGCATGCGCGAGATTTCGCCGACGCGCCCTTGATGTACCAGGCCATGTTCGGCGACAGCTACACGCAGGATGGCGTGCAGTTGAAGTGGCTGGCGCCGCTGCCCTTGTTCGTCGAGTTCGGGGCCGAAGTTGGGCGCGGAGCGAATTTCCCGGGCACCGACCGCAACAAGAACGGGAGCGGTGGTGCGGCCTTGTATGCTCATGTCGGCGACGATCTTGGGGTATCGAATAGCTGGCGGGCCGGCCTGTCGTGGTTGAAGACCAAGGCGAGCGAACGTAGCGCCGACTTTACCGATCTTGGCGGCGTGACGGCACAGGGCGCATTTAGCGGCGATTCCAGCACCTGGCTGGCCGACTTTGTCTGGAAGTGGGCGCCGAACGGCAACCCGGCGTACAACAACTTCAAGTTCCAGGCCGAATACTTCCAGCGCCGCGAGCAGGGCGACCTGACCTGTAGTTCGGACGATGCCGCCAGCCTGTGCGCCACGGCCAACACCAGCGCTTATCGGACGCGCCAATCGGGTTGGTATACCCAGGGCGTCTATCAATTCACGCCGAACTGGCGAGCCGGCCTGCGCTATGAGCAACTCGACAGCGGCACGCGCGACTTTGGCCTGAATGCCACCCTGCTTGCGGTGGACAGCTATAAACCGAAGAAAACCAGCGCTATGGTCGACTACAGTTGGAGCGAGTTTTCGCGCTTGCGGCTGCAATATGCGCAGGACAAGTCCATGTCGGGCATCACCGACAACCAGTGGACGCTGCAATACATCATGAGTCTGGGCGCCCACGGTGCCCACAAGTTCTGAGGGAGAGCGATGATGGTCCAACGTATTCTGTTTGTTGTTCTCCTGCTGCTGGCCCTGCCGGTACGGGCCGATCTCAACATCTTCGTCACCGTGCCTGAATGGGGCGCGCTGGCCAAGGAAATCGGTGGCGACAAGGTCAAGGTTTACACCGCCACCAACGC
>JAYRUZ010000061.1:0-9576 GCA_041918795.1 Azonexus sp.
GCCAGAACTCCGACGTACACGCCCGCAGCGTCGCCGAACTGCTGGCCAAGGCCGGCCGTTGCCCGGATTACGAGGCACTGTCGGAAGGCGAACGGATCAAGCTGCTGGTCGAGGAAATCGCCACGCCACGCCCGCTTTATTCGCCTTACCTGAGCTATTCGGAAGAAACCGAGGGCGAACTGGCCATCTTCTTCGCCGCCCGCGAGCTGCGTGCCAAGTACGGTGCCGCTGCCCTGCCCAACTGCATCATCTCGAAGACCGACGGCGTTTCCGACCTGCTCGAACTCTCGCTGCTGCTCAAGGAATCCGGCCTCTTGCTGCCCGGCGAGAAACCGCGCCTCGACGTCAACGTCATCCCGCTGTTCGAAACCATCGAGGATTTGCAGAAGAGCGCCGTCACCATGGATGGCCTGTTCAAGCTGCCAGCCTACCGCGAACTGCTGCAAAGTCGCGGTAATGAGCACGAAGTCATGCTCGGCTATTCCGATTCCAACAAGGACGGCGGCTTCCTGACCTCAGGTTGGGAACTGTACAAGGCCGAAATCGAACTGACCCGCGTCTTCAGCGAGCACGGCGTGCGCCTGCGTCTCTTCCACGGCCGCGGCGGCTCGGTCGGGCGCGGCGGCGGTCCGTCCTACCACGCCATCCTGGCCCAGCCGGCCGGCGCCGTCTCCGGCCAGATCCGCCTGACCGAACAGGGCGAAGTCATTTCGACCAAGTACGGCAATGCCGACACCGGCCGTCGCAACCTCGAAGTGTTGCTCGCCGCCACGCTGGAAGCCAGCCTGACCGACCACGAAAACAAGGTCGAGCCAGCCGAGCAGTTCCACGCCGTGCTGGACGACCTGTCGCAGCGCGCCTTCAACGCCTATCGCGGCCTGGTCTATGAAACCCCGGGTTTCACCACCTACTTCCGCCAGTCGACCGTCGTTTCCGAAATCGCCCTGCTCAACATCGGCAGCCGCCCGGCATCGCGCAAAGCCTCCGACCGCATCGAGGATCTGCGCGCCATTCCCTGGGTCTTCAGCTGGGCGCAATGCCGCCTGATGCTGCCGGGCTGGTACGGCTTCGGTGCTGCGGTGGACGGCTATCTTGCGGCCAATCCCGAAGGTCTGAGCGTGCTGCGCCGCATGCTCAAATCCTGGCCCTTCTTCGCCTCGCTGCTCTCCAATATGGACATGGTGCTGGCCAAGACCGACCTCGCCATCGCCTCGCGCTATGCCGAACTGGTGGCCGATGCCGAACTGCGCCAGTGCATCTTCAGCCGCATCACGGCCGAATGGGAACTGACTCGCCAGCACCTGCTGGCCATCCTCGAACGCGACGAACTGCTGGCCGACAACCCGATGCTGCGCAACTCGCTGAAGCTGCGCGCGCCCTACATGGACCCGCTCAACCACCTGCAGGTCGAGTTGCTCAAGCGCCACCGCGCCGGCGACACCGACGAGCGTGTCGCCCGCGGCATCCACATCACGATCAACGGCATCGCCTCCGGCCTGCGCAACAGCGGGTAAAATGCCGACATGGTCAATACACTCAAACGCACGGTATTTTTCGTTTCCGACGGCACCGGCCTGACCGCCGAAGCGCTCGGCCACAGCCTGATGACCCAGTTTGAGAATGTCGAATTCAAGCAGATTCGCATTCCCTTCCTGGACAACCTCGAAAAAGCGCAGGAAGCGGTCGCCCGCATCAACGCGCAAGGTGAAAGCGACGGCATGCGGCCCATCGTCTTCACCACGCTGGTCAATCAGGAATTATCGAGCATCGTCCACCAGTCCGATGCCTTCTGCCTGTCCTATTTCGATTCCTTCCTCGCCCCGCTCGAAGCCGAGCTGGGCCAGAAATCAAACCACACGGTCGGCCGTTCCCACGGCTCGGCCGAGAGCTCGGAATACAAGAAGCGCATCGAAGCCATCAACTACACGCTGGCCCACGACGATGGCATCACCGACCGCGACCTCGAGGAAGCCGACGTCATCCTGGTCGCCGTCTCGCGCTGCGGCAAGACGCCGACCTCGCTCTACCTGGCCATGCAGTTCGGCCTGAAGGCCGCCAACTTCCCGCTGATCCCCGAAGACTTCGACCGCGGCCGCCTGCCCGGCACGCTGGAAAAACACCGCAGCAAGCTGTTCGGCCTGACCATCCAGCCCGAACGACTGACCCAGATCCGCGAAGAACGCCGCGCCGGCAGCAAGTACGCCTCACTCGCCAACTGCCGCTTCGAAATCGCCGAAGCCGAAAAGATGATGCGCCGCGAAGGCATCCGCTGGCTCGACTCCTCGTCCAAATCCATCGAGGAAATTTCGACCACCATCCTGCAGGAACTGAAGCTGCGGTGAACGGACAAAAAACGGCAAAAAGGCGCACTTCGGTGCGCCTTTTTGCTTTTTATTCGACGTCCATTTCCGTCAGTGCATAGGAAATCCATTTTCCGGATGCATAATTCGGCGACCAAAGCAGAGCCGGAGACTCAGCGAGTATTCTGCTTATTTTCCCAGGGAAAATCGAATTCGTTTGCCACAGGGACAAATAGTGCGTATTGTGCACCGCAGCGATTTCTAGTTGTGTTGTTATTTTGTCGGTCTAGTATCCGCAGTCCTGCGGCAGCATTCCCCCATTTTTACCTCGCCCTCTTGATCTCGCCCCACACAGGGGCCACGCCCCGTCAATTTTCGGAGATTCAAGATATGGCAACAGGTAGCGTCAAGTGGTTTAACGATTCCAAAGGTTTTGGCTTCATTACCCCCGACGGCGGCGGCGAAGATCTCTTCGCCCACTTTTCCGCGATTCAATCCAATGGTTTCAAGACGCTGGCCGAAGGCCAACGCGTCAATTTCGACATAACGACCGGCCCCAAGGGCAAGCAGGCCAGCAATATCCAGATCGCCTGATTTTCACGGCATCATCCTGGGCGGCCGAAATCTCGTCGCCGCTTCGAAACCCGGGTGCCGGCAAGCTTGTCGGCCCCCGGGCAGAATCGGATCGCACCGATTCCCATGCAAGCAAAGCAAAACCTCAACAAGCGTCGAACGGCAAAGAGCGAAGACTCAAAAGCCCAGCTCTGACGCAGGCATTTCCGACCTGCCCTATTGGGCCGCTTGTTGCCCCCAGGGACAGGGCATCAATCTAGTGGTCGGCGAATTGGCCGAACTGTCCCATTCCGAGCCTCATCGCCATCGAGCGGTACAGCGATAAGGCTCAAGCGACAGGCGAGCCGCAATATTCAAGGCAAGCCGTTCCAAAAGACACGGAGTACAAAATGACCCATGCCATTCAGCGAACCGAACTCAAGACTTACTACTACACCCCGGTCCATTGCCCATTCTGTGGCACTCGGGTGATGGGTGCTGACCCGGTGGATGAAACCCTCATTACCGCCTGCCCGCATACCTTGTTCATCGCCCATGACATGGCTTTCGAATACCGCTCGGAGCGATTCGACATGAACCTCAATCTCAACGGTCTGACCGACAAAGAGGTTGAAGAGCGCTGGCTCAGGGAGGCCGGCGGGATCGACGGTCTAACCAACCAAGTCACTTTGGCAGACGCGATCAAAGTTGCCGCCTACGCACCGGCGCCTTCGGCCTATGGTTCTTTTTACGGATTCGCCCCGACCGAATGAGCCGTGCCTGACTGGCACAGATGAAAGAGGCGACCTCAGGATGCAAAGTACCAATTGCGCCTGCGCTTCTTGAACACATTCAGCCTGAGCTCCTCTCCCTTGGGGCTCTAAACACTTACTCTGGAGAAACAATCATGGCCAAAGAAGATCCGATTGAAATGCAAGGCGTTGTGATGGAAGTGCTTCCGGATTCACGTTTTCGCGTCACCCTGGACAACGGGCACATGCTTATCGCATACAGCGGCGGCAAAATGCGCAAAAACCATATCCGTGTTCTGGCCGGCGACAAGGTGTCCCTGGAAATGTCCGCGTACGACCTGACCAAGGGCCGGATCACCTTCCGACACATCGAGGGCCGCACGCCAAGCGCTTCAAGGACGCGTAGCCGCTGAAAAGCGGCACTCGCACAAGTGCAACTTGAAGTATCCTCATCAGGCTACTTCAGTGGTCCGGCGACGCACCTTGCACGGAATGAGCCATAAGAGTCCCGATCTCCGAATTTGGAGGCGGTGCTGAAGACATCGGCTCGGCGCTGCACCGGTCATTACGGATCGGGAGACAGGCAGTTTCGGGAGGTTTGGTGCTTTGACGTGCACTCGGCAGGGGATTGAATAGCCCCATCTTTAGCAGTGAAATCATTATTCATGCGGCCGACTGGGCCATAGGAGAAGCGTTCGTGGCTAAGCCAAACTACCAATTCGAAAAACGCCAGAGAGACCTTGCCAAGAAGCAAAAGCAGGAAGACAAGCGTCGGCTGAAGTCTGCCAACAAGGCGGCCAACGCCGAGGTTCCCCAGGAGGATGGGGCGGAGGATATTGCCGTGCCTGCTGTGACCGCCGCCAGTCAGATGGCCTGACAGGATACACGCGCCTATCCGCCGAACATGAAGCATCGAGGTCTGGGCTGACTCTGCAAGCCAACCGGACATACCGATGCTTTATGGCCAGCCTTGGGCAAAGAGGAAATTTCCGGAACCAGCGCTGGATTCCAGCGATTGACGCCAGTCGCTCAGCGCAGACGCCGCCGAACAGCTTCGAACAAGCAAATAGCCGCCGCCGCACCCACGTTCAGCGACTCGACCGCACCCGGCATGGGAATCTTGATGCGCAATTGCGCCGCGTCGATCAGTTCGCGCCGAACGCCCTGCCCTTCGGCGCCGAAAATCCACGCCACAGGGCCGTCCCAGCGGGCTTCATAGAGCGAGGTGGCGCCGTCCAGACAGGTGACGGCCGCGCTGCCCTCATAACGAGCGACGAATTCTGCGAGGTCCGCATCTTCATGGATAGCCAGGACGAAATGGGCGCCCTGCCCGGCGCGCAGGACCTTGGGTGACCACGCCGAGGCGCAACCGGGCGACAGGATGGCTTGCGTGATACCGGCCGCAGCCGCCGTGCGCAGCAGCGTGCCGACATTGCCGGGGTCTTGCACACCGTCGAGCAAAATTGCATCTTTTTGCCAGTGCACCGCAGCAGTCGCCTGCGGCATGGCGGCTACAGCCATCAGGCCGCTGGGGGTATCGACCGGAGCGATTTCGCGCAGCAAGGCATCGCTCAGCACGACGATGTCGCGGCCTTCGACGAAGCGGGCGATTTCTCCGGCCTGCATGGCCGATTCGCCGACGATCAGCGTGTCGACCGGGCCGATGGCTTGTTCGTAGGCTTCGACCAGATGCACGCCGTCAAGCACCGTCTGCCCCGCCTTGCGTCGCTCGCGCCCCGATTCAGCCAGCCGCTTGAGCTGCTTGTAGAAAGCGTTGTCGCGCGACTGAATCAGTTTCATAGCAAGGAGAGTTGAGCCACCGGCCCGAAGCTCTTGCGATGCACCGGCGATGCGCCATGCGCCTGCAGAGCGGCGAAATGCGCGGCGGTCGGGTAGCCCATATGGCGATCGAAGCCGTATTGCGGATAGCGCGCATGCAGTTCGAGCATGCCGGCGTCGCGCACGGTCTTGGCGAGAATCGAGGCGGCCGCGATCGAGGCGATCTTGCCGTCGCCCTTGACCACGGCTTCGACCGGAATATCGAGCTTGGGACAACGGTTACCGTCGACCAGCGCTGAAATCGGCCGCACAGCCAGCCCGGCGACAGCACGCTGCATGGCCAGCATGGTCGCCCACAGGATATTTAGGCGGTCGATTTCTTCGATATTCGCTTCGGCAACGCACCAGGCCACAGCCTTTTCGCGAATTTCACCTGCCAGCGCGAGGCGTTTTTTTTCGGAGAGTTTCTTGGAGTCGTTCAGTCCGGCAATGGGCCGGGCCGGATCGAGAATCACCGCGGCGGCCACCACCGGCCCGGCCAGCGGGCCGCGCCCGGCCTCGTCGATGCCGCAGACGAGGCCTTCGGGAACAATCAGGCCAGGCATTGAATGACCGCCTGCGCAGCCTTCTCGGCGGTGTTCTGGCGCAGTTGCAGATGGAGTTCGGTGAAGGCGGCCTCGACTGCTTCGGCGTTTTCCTTGTCCTGATACAGTTTGACCAGTGCTTCGGCCAGGTTTTCGGCGGTTGCCTCATCCTGCAGGATTTCCGGCACGACAAAACGCCCGGCCAGGATGTTCGGCAGGCCGACATAGGGCAGATAGGCCATGCGCTTCATCAGCCAGTAGGAGAATTTGGCGATCTTGTAGGTGATGACCAGTGGACGCTTGAGCAAGGCGGCTTCCAGCGTCGCCGTGCCGCTCGCCACCAGCGAGACATCGGCAGCACCCAGCGCATCCTGGGCATGGCCGAAGAGCAGGCGGAACGGCACGTCGCCGGCCTGCTGGCGATAGATCGCCGCTTCAAACTGCAAGCGGGTATCCCGGGTGGACAGCGGTACGACGAATTGCGCGTTGGGCAGATGGCGCTCGCGGATCAGCTGCGCCGTCTGCACGAAGGTATCGGCCATCATTTCCAACTCGCCGCGCCGGCTCCCGGGCAGCATGGCGAAAATCGGCACATTGCGCGGCAGTTCCAACTTCTCGCGCACCGCCTGCTTGTTGGTCTGCAACGGAATGATGTCGGCCATCGGATGGCCGACATAGGTTACCGGAATACGTTCTTTTTCGTAGAGCGGCGGTTCCATCGGGAACAGTGCCAACACGCGATTGACCGCCCGGGCGATCTTCTTGATGCGCCCGCCGCGCCAGGCCCAGATCGACGGGCTGACGTAATGCATGGTGCGCACGCCGGCCGACTTCAGGTCGGTTTCGAGCCCAAGATTGAAATCGGGCGCATCGACACCGATGAAGATGTCCGGCTTCAGGTCGAGCAGCCGCTTCTTCAATTGCCGACGAATGCCGGCAATCTCACGGTAGTGCTTCAAGGCATCCCAATAGCCCATGACCGACAGCTTGTCCATCGGCCACCAGCTATCGAACCCCTGCGCCTGCATTTTGGGGCCGCCAATACCGTAGAACACGGCTTCCGGCATGTGCTGCTTGAGCGCCGCAATCAAATGGCTGGCCAGGAGATCCCCTGAGGCCTCTCCCGCCACCATCGCAATCCGTACTGCGCTGGCCATATCAGCGAATGATGCCCCGTTTGGAGACCTCGAGGAAATCGACGAAACGCTGAACATCCGGCTGCGTTTTCGCATCTTCCGTCAGCTTGGCCTTGGCTTCCTCGAGCATCAGGCCGGACTTGTAGAGGGTCCGATAGGCACGCTTCAGGGCCAACAGCGAATCAGCGTTGAAACCGCGGCGCTTCAGACCTTCGACGTTGATGCCATAGGGCTGCGCCGTGTTGCCCGCAGCCATCAGGTAAGGCGGCACATCCTGCAGGATCACCGTACTGACCGCTGTCATCACATGCGCCCCGATGCGGCAGAACTGGTGCACACCGGTAAACCCGCCGAGGATCGCCCAGTCATCGACCACGACGTGACCCGCCAGGGAGGCATTGTTGGCGAAGGTGCACTTGTTGCCAACAACGCAGTCGTGGGCAATATGCACGTAGGCCATGATCCAGTTGTCGTCACCGATCGTGGTCGCGCCGCGATCCTGGATGGTACCGAGATTGAAGGTGCAGAATTCGCGAATGGTGTTGCGATCGCCGATTTCCAGGCGGGTTGGCTCACCGGCGTATTTCTTATCCTGCGGCACTTCGCCCAAAGAGCAAAACTGGAAAATGCGATTGTCGCGCCCGATGCTCGTGTGCCCGTTGATAACGGTATGCGGACCGATCACGGTGTTATCGCCGATCTCGACATGCGGACCGATAATCGAGTAGGCCCCGATCTCAACATTGTTGCCGATCCGGGCGGCCGGATCGACGATTGCGGTCGGATGGATCATCTTACAGTTCCCGCTTGGCACACATCAGGCGTGCTTCGGCCGCCAACTGGCCGTCAACGCGAGCTTCAGCCTTGAACTTCCAGACGCCGCGCATCTGGCGCTCGATTTCAACATGCAGGTGTAACTGATCACCTGGCATGACCGGACGCTTGAAACGCGCATCGTCGATGCCGGCAAAGTAGAACACATCGTTCTGCGTCGGCTTCTTGTCTTCCGTCTTGAAGGAGAGAACGCCGGCCGCCTGAGCCAGCGCTTCCATGATCAGCACGCCTGGCATCACGGGGTGATGCGGAAAGTGACCGACGAAGAAAGGTTCGTTGATGGTGATGTTCTTGTAGGCATGAATGGACTTGCCAGGCACGACTTCGAGCACACGGTCGATCAGCAGGAAGGGATAGCGGTGCGGCAGGTACTGCAGAATCTCATGGATATCCATTGTTTAACCCTCTGTATTCTTGTCTTTAAGTTTCTTTTCGAGCTCGGCAACGCGATCCGCCAGCTTGGACAGGCGGCGAATATGTGACGCATTGCGCATCCAGTGTTCATAGGTATCGAGCGGGAAGACGCTGGCATAAACGCCGTTGGGCTCGATGATGCTACGCATGACCGTGCTGCCGCCGGAGATCGTGGTATTCGGCGCAATATTCAGGTGACCGCTGACCATGGAAGCGCCACCCACGATGCAATGCTCGCCCAGGGTAGTGCTACCGGCAATGCCGGCGCAACCGGCGATCACGGTATAGGGTCCGATATTGCAGTTGTGGCCGATCATCACCTGATCATCGATCTTGCAGCCATCACCGACGACAGTATCCTCCAGCGCCCCACGATCGATCGTTGTATTGGCACCGATTTCCACATCATCGCCAAGCGACACGGCACCGATCTGAGGTATCTTGATCCATTCCTTGCCATCGGGTGCAAAGCCAAAGCCGTCGGCACCAATCACTACGCCCGCATGCAGGATGGTTCGTTTGCCGATACGGCAACCGTGATAGATCGTCACATTGGGATAGAGCAGGCTGCCCTCGCCGATCACGGTACCGTCGCCGATCACGCAGCCGGCTTGAATGCGCACGTTTTCGCCGATCAACACATCCTTGCCGATATGCACGTTGGGCCCGATGGCGACTGAAGCGGGAATCGGCGAAGCACTCGCGACGGAAGCATGAACGCCAGAAGACGAATCGCGGACAGGGTTCAACAGAGCCGCTACCCGCGCATAGTAGGCATAAGGATTTGTCGTCACGATACGTGCCCCGGCAAACTGATCAGCCGCGTCGGGGGCAAGGATCACTGCCGAAGCCTGCGTCGTCTGCAACTGGCTGCGATAGCGCTTGTTGGCGAGAAAGGTGATCTGCCCGGTTCCGGCAGAAGCAAGCGTTCCCACTTGCGAGATGCGGGTTTGGGCATCCCCAAGCACATCGCCGCCCAGACGGGCGGCGATTTCAGCCAGACTGAGGACGATAACGCCCTCGGGCGCCATTACTTGGCGTCCGACAGCGCCTTGATCACGCGGTCGGTAATATCGAGCCGTGGGTTAACCCAGACGACGTCCTGGAGAATCAGATCAAACTTCTCAGATTCAGCGATTTGCTTGATAGCCTTGTTGGCCTTCTCGATCACCGCAGCGTTTTCTTCGTTCTGACGCAGATTCAAGTCTTCACGGAACTCACGCTG
>JAYRUZ010000062.1:0-9248 GCA_041918795.1 Azonexus sp.
GCATGCACCAGAGCGAGGTCGAGCGCGTCATTGGCGTCAGCAACAACGTGCGCGCCTACGTCACCGGCAAGGCCTTCATCCCGTTCTACTTCGGTTCGGACAGCCATCGCTACGAGGTCGTCTACCCCGGCCAGGGCAGCGTCGCCTATACCGGCGGCACCTTCGGCGGCGGCATGGGCGTCCTGATGATGATCAACTACGATCCGAAGGTTCAGTAAGCCGAACTCGGCGGCAGGCCCGGAAAGCCTGCCGCATTAGCAACTTACCCTACCCAAAACGAGGGTTTTCCCGGATAATTTCGGCTTTTCAGCAGGCTGGATTTCCGGAACATGAGCGTCAGCACCTCCCCCAAGTTTTCCCCCTTGACTGGCGCCATCCGCGCCCTTGCCATGGACGCCGTCCAGCAGGCGAATTCCGGACACCCGGGTGCCCCGATGGGCATGGCGGAAATCGCCGAAGTGCTGTGGCGTCGCCACCTGCGTCACAATCCGGCCAACCCGCAATGGGCTGACCGCGACCGTTTCGTGCTGTCGAACGGCCACGGCTCGATGCTGATCTATTCCCTGCTGCACCTGACCGGCTACGATCTCTCCATCGACGACCTGAAGAGCTTCCGCCAACTCAAGTCGCGCACCGCCGGCCACCCTGAATTCGGCCACACGCCGGGCGTCGAGACGACCACCGGCCCGCTCGGCCAAGGCATCACCAACGCCGTCGGCTTCGCACTGGCCGAAAAAGTGCTGGCCGCCGAGTTCAACAAGCCCGGCCACGAGATCGTCAATCACCACACCTTCGTCTTCATGGGCGACGGCTGCCTGATGGAAGGCGTCTCGCACGAAGCCTGCTCGCTGGCCGGCACGCTCGGCCTGGGCAAGCTGATCGCCTTCTGGGACGACAACGGCATCTCGATTGACGGCCACGTCGAAGGCTGGTTCACCGAAGACATCCCGAAGCGTTTCGAATCCTACGGCTGGCACGTCATCCCGGCCGTCGACGGCCATGACGCCGACGCCATCGAAAAGGCCCTGCTCGCCGCCAAGGCCGTGTCCGACAAGCCGAGCCTGATCTGCTGCAAGACCACCATCGGCATGGGGTCGCCGAACAAGCAGGGTTCGCATGACTGCCACGGTGCACCGCTCGGCAAGGACGAAATTGCCGCCGCCCGCGAATACATCGGCTGGCCGCATGCCCCGTTCGAAATTCCGGACGACATCTACGCCGCCTGGAACCGCAAGCCGGCCGGCGCCGTTTTTCAGGAAAACTGGGACAATCGTTTCGCTGCCTATCGCGCTGCCTTCCCGGCCGAAGCCGCCGAGTTCGAGCGCCGCGTCATGAAGGCCGAACTGCCGACCACCTGGGCGACGACCAAGGCCAGCTACATTGCAGCCTGCCGCGACAAGGCCGAGAACATTGCTACCCGCAAGGCTTCGCAGAACGCCATTGCCGCACTGGTCCCGGCCGTGCCGGAAATCTTCGGCGGCTCGGCCGACCTGGCCGGCTCCAACCTGACCTTCGTCAAGGGCAGCAAGGGTGTCACCCGCGCCGAAGGCGGCAACTACTGCTACTACGGCGTGCGCGAATTCGGCATGACCGCCATCGCCAACGGTATCGCGCTGCACGGTGGCCTGATTCCCTACACCGCGACCTTCCTGGTCTTCTCCGACTACGCCCGCAACGCCATCCGCATGGCGGCGCTGATGAAGCAGCGCCAGATCATGGTCTATACCCATGACTCCATCGGCCTCGGCGAAGATGGCCCGACGCACCAGCCGGTCGAGCACATCCCGTCGATGCGCATCATCCCGAACGTCGATGTCTGGCGCCCGGCCGACGCGACCGAAACGGCCATCGCCTGGATCGGCGCCGTCGAGCGTACCGATGGTCCGAGCATCCTGGCCCTGTCGCGCCAGAACCTGCCGACCGTGACCCAGAAGATCGCCGATGCCGATATCGCCAAGGGCGGCTACGTGCTGGCCGAAGCCGACGGCGAAGCCCAGATCACCCTGATCGCCACCGGTTCCGAAGTGAAGCTGGCGCTCGATGCCCAGGCGGCACTGGCCGGCGAAGGCATCAAGGCACGTGTCGTTTCCATGCCCTGCACCAACGTTTTCGACCGTCAATCGGCCGAATACAAGGCGTCCGTCCTCGGCGGCTGCAAGAAGCGCATCGCCATCGAAGCCGCCCATCCGGATTTCTGGCGCAAGTATGTCGGCCTGCACGGCGCCGTGATCGGCATCGACCGCTTTGGCGAGTCCGCCCCGGCCGGTCAGTTGTTCGACCTGTTCGGCTTCACCGTCGCCAATGTCGTCGCCACGGCGAAGGCAATGCTGTCCTGATTCAACACAGATTTACAGAGAGAGGAGTAGTTATGGCTATCAAGGTTGCTATCAACGGTTTCGGTCGTATCGGTCGCTGCACGCTGCGCGCGATTTACGAGCAGGGTCTGCAGAACGAGTTCGACGTCGTGGCGATCAACGCCTCCGGCGATCTCGCCACCAACGCCCACCTGTTGAAGTACGACACCACGCATGGCCGCTTCGGCACCTCCGTGGAAACCGAGGGCGAAAACTGCATCATCATCGACGGCAAGAAGATTCCCTTCTACTCCACCAAGAACCCGAAGGATATCGACTGGACCAAGCACGGCGTCGAACTGCTGCTCGAATGCACCGGTGCCTACACCACCAAGGAAAAGGCCAAGGCCCTGCTCGAGCAGGGCGCCAAGCGCGTGCTGATCTCCGCCCCGGGTGGTGACGACGTCGACACCACCATCGTCTACGGTGTGAACGAAGGCGCCCTCAAGGCCGACATGACCGTCGTCTCCAATGCCTCGTGCACGACCAACTGCCTGGCCCCGGTGGCCAAGGTGCTGGCCGAGAACATCGGCATCAAGCAGGCGCTGATGACCACCATCCACGCCTACACCAACGACCAGGTCACCGTCGACGTCCGCCACAAGGACCTGCGTCGCGCCCGTGCCGCTGCCGCCAACATCATCCCGACCAAGACCGGTGCCGCCAAGGCCGTCGGCCTGGTGCTGCCGCAACTGGCCGGCAAGTTCGACGGCTTCTCGCTGCGCGTGCCGACCATCAACGTCTCGCTGGTTGACCTGACCTTTACCGCCGAGCGCGCCACCACCAAGGAAGAAATCAACGCCCTGATGACTGCTGCCGCCAACGGCCCGCTCAAGGGCGTGATGGCGGTCAACAACGAGCCGCTGGTTTCCTCTGACTTCAACCACACCACCGTTTCCTCGACCTTCGACGCGACCCAGACCCGCGTCATCAAGGGCGAAGACGGTTCCGTGCTGGTCAAGGTCCTGGCCTGGTACGACAACGAGTGGGGCTACTCCTGCCGCATGCTGGACGCTGCCCGCGCCTGGATGAACGCCAAGTAATTCACCTATAAGCTGTACCCCTCGCCCCGCACTTGCGGGGCGAGTTGTTTCAAGCCGGAGAGAGTCGAAGTCAAACCCCGTTGCCCCAAGGAGATGAAGATGAAGCCCAGCATCACCCGCATCACCGTTGCAGCCTTTTGCCTTTCCCTGGCCACCTCCGCTACCCTGGCCGAGGACAAGAAGACCGATGGTGAGACGCCTGTCGTCACCGGCAATGCGCCGGCCGACAGCCCCTTCGCCAAGCTCAAGCCCGGCATGAAGTTCGACGAGGCCGTGGCCTTGTTGGGCAAGCCGACCTCGGAACGCGCCTTCTGTACCGGCAAGCACCATATTCCCTTCTATTTCGGCCGCGACCGCGCCTACACCGAGTACTACTACAAGGAGCAGGGCGTCGTCGTGTTCTATACCGACGTCAGCGTCGGCGGCTGGAGTCGCTACAAGAGCTGCTCCCCGGACAAACCGACCGAGGTCGCCGAAGTCCATTACGATTCGAAGGAGTCCGGCGTCGCGCCCAAGGAAGGCGAGGAACGCCCCAAACCCCAAGTCCAGGCCGCCAACTAATTGCCCAAGACCACTCGCCTCGCCATCAACGGTTATGGCCGCATCGGCCGTTGCTTCCTGCGTGCGCTACTGGAATCGTCGGTAGCGCACAATCTCAAGGTCGTCGCCATCAACGAACCGGCCGACCTCGACAGCATGGCCTACCTGACCCGCTACGACTCGACGCACGGGCGCTTTCCCGGCAGCGTCGAGGCCGTTGATGGGCAACTGCATATCGATGGCGAGGTCATCCGCGTCAGCCACGGCAAGACGCCGGCAGCCGTCGACTGGCAGGGCGCCGATCTGGTCGTCGAATGTTCCGGCATCTATGGCCGACGCGGCGAACTGGAAAACTTCCTGCAGGCGGGTGCACCGCGCCTGCTGCTGTCGCACCCCGGCGCCAGCGCCGACGATGTCGACGCGACCATCATCGCCGGCATCAACCAGAACACCCTGACCGGCCGCGAACGCCTGGTTTCCGCGGCCTCGTGCACGACCAATGCCATCGTGCCCATTCTCGATCTGCTCGACCGCGAACTGGGCGTCGAGCAGGCCTTGCTCAGCACGCTGCATTCGGTGATGAACGACCAGCCGTTGATCGACGGCTACCACCACAGCGACCTGCGCCGCACCCGCTCGGCCATGCAGTCGATCATTCCGGTTTCCACCGGTCTGGCGCGCGGCGTCGAGCGCCTGCTGCCGCAACTGGCCGGCAAGGTGCAGGCGAAGGCGATCCGCGTGCCGACGACCAACGTCTCGGCCATCGACCTGACCATCGCCACCCAGCGCCCGGTCTCGGCGCACAGTGTCAATGCCCTGCTCGCCGAAGCGACGCGCGGCCCGCTCAAGCGCCTGGTCGCCTATTCGGAAGCGGCGCACGCTTCCATCGATTTCAATCACGACCCCCATTCGGCCATTGTCGACGGCAGTCAGACGCGCACCGCCGGCACGCATCTCGTGAACCTCTTCGTCTGGTTCGACAACGAGTGGGGCTTCGCCAACCGCATGCTCGAGGTCGCCGACCACTGGTCGCGCCTCTGGAACGATCAAAAAACCACCTAGGAGATAACCATGAACGTCATCAAACTGACCGACCTCGACGTCGCCGGCAAGCGCGTCTTCATCCGCGCCGACTTGAACGTGCCGCAGGACGAAGCCGGCAACATCACCGAAGACACCCGCATCCGCGCTTCGCTGGCCTCGATCAAGTACTGCCTGGAGAAGGGCGCCGCCGTCATGGTCACCTCCCACCTCGGCCGTCCGACCGAAGGCGAACTGCGCCATGAAGACACCCTGATGCCGGTCGCCGTGCGCCTCGGCCAGTTGCTGCAGGTGCCGGTGCGCCTGATCCAGGATTGGGTCGATGGCGGCTTCGACGTGAAGCCGGGCGAAGTCGTCCTGCTCGAAAACTGCCGCGTCAACAAGGGCGAGAAGAAGAACAACGACGAACTGGCGCAGAAGATGGCCAAGCTGTGCGACATCTACGTCAATGACGCCTTCGGCACCGCCCACCGCGCCGAAGCGACCACCCACGGCATCGCCAAGTACGCCCCGATCGCCTGTGCCGGCACCTTGATGGGCGCCGAAATCGACGCGCTGTCCAAGGCCCTGCACGAGCCGAAGCGTCCGCTGGTCGCCATCGTCGGCGGCTCCAAGGTTTCCTCCAAGCTGACCATTCTCAAGTCGCTGGCCGACAAGGTCGACCAGCTGATCGTCGGCGGCGGCATCGCCAACACTTTCCTGCTCGCCTCCGGCAAGCGCATCGGCGATTCGCTGGCCGAACCGGACCTGGTCAAGGAAGCCCACGCCATCATGGACATGATGAAGGAACGCGGCGCCGAGGTGCCGCTGCCGACCGACGTCGTCGTCGCCGACGAAGTCTCCGCCCTGGCCCGCGCCAACAAGATTTCGATCGACGACGTGCATACCCACGACCGCATTCTCGACGTCGGCCCGAAGACCTCGGCCAAGCTGGCCGAAATCATCGCCAACGCCGGCACCATCGTCTGGAACGGCCCGGTCGGCGTCTTCGAGCTGCCGCAGTTCGCCGGCGGCACCAAGATGATGGCCTCCGCCATCGCCCACTCCGAAGCCTTCTCGATCGCCGGCGGCGGCGACACGCTGGCCGCCATCGCCAAGTTCCACATCCACGACGACGTCGGCTACATCTCGACCGGCGGCGGCGCCTTCCTGGAATTCCTCGAAGGCAAGACCCTGCCGGCCATCGCCGTGCTCGAAGAGCGCGCGACCGCCAAGTAAGGCTGTATGGGCGCGCACCGCGGCACTGCTGCGGTGCACTGCCCGAAATCGGCAAAAACCAACAAACCGTTTCAGGGAGAAGACATGTCACGCCATACCAAGATCGTCGCCACGCTCGGCCCCGCCTCATCGTCACCGGAAGTGCTGGAAAAACTGGTGGCCGCCGGCATCGACGTCGTGCGCATGAACTTCTCGCACGGCACGGCCGCCGACCACAAGGCCCGTGCCGACGGCATCCGCGCCGCGGCCGCCAAGCTCGGCCGCACGGTCGGCATCCTCGGCGACCTGCAGGGGCCGAAGATCCGCGTCGGCAAGTTCGAGAACGGCAAGATCACGCTGGCCATCGGCGAAGCCTTCATCCTCGATGCGCAATGTCCGCTCGGCAACCAGGAACGTGTTGGCCTCGATTACAAGGACCTGCCCAAGGACGTGGTCAGCGGCGACATCCTGCTGCTCGACGACGGCCGCCTGAAGCTCGAAGTGATCGGCGTGCGCGGCACGGAAATCCACACCCGCGTGCTGGTCGGCGGCGAGTTGTCGAACAACAAGGGCATCAACCGCCAGGGCGGCGGCCTGACTGCCCCGGCGCTGACCGCCAAGGACATGGACGACATCAAGACGGCAGCCGAGATCGGCGTCGATTTCGTTGCCGTTTCCTTCCCCAAGAGCGCGGCCGACATGTACATGGCGCGCCAGTTGCTGCGCGCCGCCGGCAGCTCAGCGGTGCTGATCGCCAAGATCGAACGGGTCGAGGCGGTGGCCAACCTGGAAGAAATCCTCGACGCCTCCGACGGCGTCATGGTCGCCCGCGGCGACCTCGCGGTCGAAGTCGGTGACGCCACCGTGCCGGCCCTGCAGAAGAAGATGATCCGCCTGGCCCGCGACAAGAACAAGCTGACCATCACCGCCACGCAGATGATGGAATCGATGATCACCTCGCCGGTACCGACCCGCGCCGAAGTCTCCGACGTGGCCAACGCCGTGCTCGATGGCACCGATGCCGTGATGTTGTCGGCCGAAACCGCCTCCGGCAAGTACCCGGTCGAAACCGTCGAATCGATGGCCCGCGTCTGCGTCGAAGCCGAACGTTCGGCCGAAGTGACGCTTGATCGCGAATTCCTCGACCGCGTGTTCACCCGCATCGACCAGTCCATCGCCATGGCGGCGATCTGGACAGCGCACCACCTCAAGGTCAAGGCCATCGCGGCATTGACCCAGTCCGGCTCGACCGCGCTGTGGATGAGCCGCCTCAACTGCGGCGTGCCGATCTACGCGCTGACGCCGGACGCCGAGTCGGTCGCCCGCATGGCGCTCTACCGCGAGGTTTACCCGATGCTGATGACGCAGCAGCATACCGACCGCGACCGCCTGCTGGCCGAAGCCGAGCAGCTGCTGATCGACAAGGGCGTCGTCGAAAAGGGCGATCTCATCGTCCTGACCATCGGCGAGCCGATCGGCACCACCGGCGGGACCAATACGCTGAAGATCGTCCGGGTCGGCGAACACCAAATCCTTTAAAATATTCCGCTCAACCAAACACGACACCACACAGGAGTTCCCATGCCGCTCGTCTCCATGCGCCAGCTGCTCGACCATGCCGCCGAAAACGGCTACGGCCTGCCCGCCTTCAACGTCAACAACATGGAACAGGTCTGGGCCATCATGGAAGCCGCTGCTCAAGTTGACGCCCCGGTCATCATGCAGGCCTCGGCCGGCGCCCGCAAATACGCCGGCGAGCCCTTCCTGCGCCACCAGATCCTGGCCGCCCTCGAAGCCTATCCCAACATACCCATTGTCATGCACCAGGACCACGGCCAGAGCCCGGCCGTCTGCATGGCCGCGATCAAGTCCGGCTTCTCGTCGGTGATGATGGATGGCTCGCTGCAAGCCGACGGCAAGAGCGTCGCCAGCTACGAATACAACGTCGACGTGACCAAGAAGGTCGTCGAATTCGCCCATAGCATCGGCGTTTCGGTCGAAGGCGAACTGGGCGTGCTCGGCTCGCTCGAAACCATGAAGGCCGACAAGGAAGACGGCCATGGCGCCGAAGGCCACATGACCCGCGAAGACCTGCTGACCGACGTCGAGCAGGCCGCCGACTTCGTCAAGCAGACCAACTGCGACGCCCTGGCCATCGCCATCGGCACCAGCCACGGCGCCTACAAGTTCACCAAGAAGCCGACCGGCGACATCCTCGCCATTGACCGCATCGCCGAAATCCACGCCCGCATCCCGAACACCCATCTGGTCATGCACGGCTCCTCCTCGGTACCGCAGGAACTGCTCGCCGAAATCCGCGAGTTTGGCGGCGACATGAAGGAAACCTACGGCGTGCCGGTCGAGGAAATCGTCAAGGGCATCAAGCACGGCGTGCGCAAGGTCAATATCGACACCGACATCCGCCTGGCCATGACCGGCGCCATCCGTCGCTACCTGGCCGAGCATCCGGACAAGTTCGACCCGCGCGACTTCCTGAAGCCGGCTCGCGAAGCCGCCAAGAAGATCTGCCTGGCCCGCTTCGAAGCCTTCGGTGCGGCTGGCCAGGCGAGCAAGATCAAGGCGATCGGCCTCGACAAGATGGCCGAGCGCTACGCCAAGGGCGAGCTGAACCAGATCGTGAAATAAGCCGGTTTTTGCCGGTGTACCGCAGAAGGCCGCCCTGTGCGGCCTTTCTTTTTGTGATTTGGCCGAGCAACGGCTCGCCCTGCCCTTGCCGCTGCTCAGCCGGGCAGGAATTAGGGTAAATTGTCGCATCGCAACATCACCCCATTTTCCTGCGGCATGCCCTACGAACTCAGCCAACACCCCTCGCGCCAGCGCCTCAACGACGAGGTGCACACCCGCCCGCCGATCCCGCTCGAAGCGCCGGCACTGATCAGCTTCATCTCCTGCACGCGCGAGGCGCACGAACTGGCCGAAGAACGCAGCCACCTCGGGGCCTTGTACGAGCGCCTCGGGCTACCGGTCGAGCCGAGCGCCGAGGCCGCCCACCTGATCATCGATTGCGGCAGCTTCAAGCTGAAATGGGAGCTGCACGGCGAGTTCTCGACCT
>JAYRUZ010000063.1:0-9207 GCA_041918795.1 Azonexus sp.
ATCGACCGCGGCTTCAACGAGTTGTCGCCAGTCGAGGCCAGCATCCTGATGCTCGGCACCTTCGAAATGGTCAATCACCCGGAAACCCCCTACCGCGTGATCATCAACGAGGCCATCGAACTGGCCAAGGCCTTCGGCGGCACCGACGGCCACAAGTACGTCAATGGCGTACTCGACAAGGTGGCCGCCGGCGTCCGCCCGGACGAAGTCGCCAACCGCAAGCAGAACCGTTAAGGCCATGCCCGGCGAGTTCGACCTGATCGCCAGATACTTCGCCCGGCCGACCCCGAACACGGTGCTCGGCCCCGGCGACGACTGTGCCCTGATCGAACCGACGCCCGGCACGCAACTGGCGGTGACCACCGACATGCTGGTCGCCGGCACCCATTTCCTGCCCGACACCGATCCGAAGAACCTCGGCTGGAAGGCGCTCGCCGTCAATCTTTCCGACCTCGCCGCGATGGGCGCCAAGCCACGCTGGGTCACCCTGGCCGGGGCCATGCCTGCGGTGGACGAGGCCTGGATAGCAAAATTCGCCGAAGGCTTCTTCGCCTGCGCCGCCGAATACGGCGTCGATGTGATCGGCGGCGACACCACCCACGGTCCGCTCAATGTCTGCATCACCGCCATGGGCGAAGTCGAACCCGGCCAGGCCATCCGCCGCGACGGGGCCTGCCCCGGCGACCAGATCTGGGTCTCCGGCCGTCCCGGCCTCGCCGCCCTCGGCCTCGCCCACCTGCAAGGCAAGGTCAAGCTGCCCGAACCCTGGCCGCGGCTGTGCGTCGCTGCCCTGGAAAAACCCAAGCCGCGCGTCGCCTTAGGCCAGGCACTGAAAGGTATCGCCAGCGCCGCCATCGACGTATCCGATGGCCTGCTGGCCGATCTCGCCCACATCGGCGAACGCTCCGGCTGCGCCGCCGCCGTCCGCCTGGTGCAACTGCCGCACCTGCGCGAACTGTCCGGCACCGGCGACAACTACGATGCCGACCTGCGCCGCATCGCCCTCGACTGCCAGCTGGCCGGCGGCGACGACTACGAACTCTGTTTCACGGCGCCCGGCCAGCAGAGCCTGGCCATCGCCCAGATCGCCGCCCGTCTTGAGCTACCGCTGTGGCACATCGGCGAAATGGTCGCCGGACCGGCCGGCCAAGTCACCGTTTTCGACCCGGACAACCAGCCGGTTGAAATCGCCCGCAAGGGGTACGAGCACTTTGTCGACTCAGCCGCCTAGCGTCCGCTTCCTGCTCGCCCACCCGGCGCATTTCTTCGCCTGCGGCTGCGGCAGCGGTCTGGCGCCAAAAGCGCCGGGCACCTTCGGCACCCTGTTCGCCTGGGCCAGCTTCATCCTGATGCGCCCGTGGTTTGGCGACGCCCAGTTTCTCTTCCTGATTGCCGCTGCCTACCTCGGCGGCATCTGGTTCATCGATGTCGCCGGCAAGGCGCTGGGCGACCCGGATCACGGCAGCATCGTCTGGGATGAAATCGTCCCTTTCTGGCTCGTACTGCTCGTCGCCCCGCCCGGCTGGCTGTGGCAACTGGCCGCCTTTGCCCTGTTCCGCTTCTTCGACATCACCAAGCCGCAACCGGCGCGCTACTTTGACGAGCACGTCAAGAACGGCTTCGGCGTCATGGCCGACGACCTTGTTGCGGCCGGGTACACTTTGCTGTCACTGGCCCTGCTCAAGATCGTTTTGAGCTGATCACACTCTGCCACAGAGGCATAGAATGGAAAAATCGACAGTGTCGGGAGTTTTCCATGAGCCACAAGCACGCCAACCTCCTGCGAACGATCTTCCAGGACCCGCCCTCCGCCAATATCCACTGGCGCGAAATCGAATCGCTGCTCAGCCACCTCGGTGCTGAAGTCGAGCCATCACACGGTGCCCGCTTCAAGGTCAAGCTGAACAAGATCGAGACCTTCCTGCATCACCCGCACAACAGCAACACCTGCAGCAAGACCGATATCAAGGCGTTCCGCGAATTCCTGAGCCACGCCGGGGTAACGCTCTCGGCGTATGAAGCCGGGGAAGGCTAAGCGGAAAAGCAAAAAGCCACCTGACGGTGGCTTTTGCGCATTCTGGCCCGCCCGGCGCGATTCGAACGCACGACCCCTGCCTTCGGAGGGCAGTACTCTATCCAGCTGAGCTACGGGCGGAAGACGCGGATTCTACCTTTTACGCCGCGCCCCGTCCAATTATCCCGGGATCAGTCGAGCAAGGTGCGCGCCGCTTCGTAGCGCTGGGCGTAATAGCGGTCGTTCAGGCGGTCGATGCGTACCTTGCCGTTGGTTGACGGAGCATGGACGAAACGTGCGTCGCCCAGATAGATGCCGACGTGCGAAAAGGACTGGTTGCGCGTATTGAAGAAGACCAGATCGCCCGGGCGCAGGTCGTCGCGAGCAATGGCCCGGCCGTTGCGCGCAATGTCGGCGGCGCTGCCCTGCACCCGGATACCGGTGGCCTGGCGGTAGATGTAGCTGACCATGCCGCTGCAATCCAGGCCGGCCTCGGGATTCTTGCCGCCGAAGCGATAACCCGTATCGATCAGGCCCAGGGCATACATGGCGACCTCGTTACCCAACTCGCTGACCGCCCGCTGGGCTTGCGGTATAGTTTCCGGCGACGTCGCCTGGCGCGGTGCCGGGCCGCTGCACGCGGTCATCAACAGGGCGCCGAACAGGAGAGCGGAGGAGAATACAACACGCTTCATCTTAATGACGTTTCTACAATACAACCTATAACTTAACGTTTTTACAGGATTTTTCAAGACCATGAACCTGAAGAACCCAGCCCTGCTACGGAATACCAACCTGATTGCCGGCCAATGGGTCGATGCCGACGACAAGCGCACGCTGGAAGTGCTCAACCCGGCGACCGGCGAGCACCTCGCCTTCGTGCCCTGCAGCGGCGCGGCCGAAACCCGCCGTGCCATCGAATCCGCCGATGCCGCCTGGCCTGCCTGGAAGGCGCTGACCGCCCGCCGCCGCGCCCAGTTGCTGCAGGCCTGGAACCGCCTGATCCTGGACAACGCCGACGACCTGGCCCAGCTGATCACCGCCGAATGCGGCAAGCCGCTGGCCGAAGCCAAGGGGGAGGTGATCTATGGCGCCTCCTTCGTCGAATGGTTCGCCGAGGAAGGCAAGCGCACCTATGGCGAAACCATCCCCAGCCCGGCGGCCAATACCCGCCTGGTCGTGATCAAGCAACCGATCGGCGTCAGCGCGGCGATCACGCCGTGGAATTTCCCACTGGCCATGATCACACGCAAGGTCGCTCCGGCACTCGCGGCCGGTTGCCCGGTCGTCGTCAAGCCGGCCGAATCGACGCCGTTGACCGCTCTGGCGCTGGCCGTGCTGGCCGAGCAGGCGGGCTTTCCGGCCGGCATCTTCAACGTCGTCACCGGCACGCCGGCCGAGGTCGGCGGCGAACTGTGCGCCAACCCCATCGTCCGCAAGCTGTCCTTCACCGGCTCGACCGGCGTCGGCCGACTGTTGATGGCGCAGTGTGCGCCGAGCATCAAGAAGCTGTCGCTGGAACTGGGCGGCAACGCGCCCTTCATCGTTTTCGACGACGCCGATGTGACTGCTGCGGTGGACGGGGCAATTTCGGCAAAATACCGCAACACCGGCCAGACCTGCGTCTGTGCCAACCGCATCCTGGTCCAGTCGGGTATCTATGAGGAATTCGCCGCCCGCTTCGCCGAGAAGGTCCAGCAGCTGAAAGTCGGCCCCGGCACCGAGGCCGGCGTCGCCCAAGGCCCGCTGATCAATGCCGCTGGGCTGGCCAAGGTCGAGTCACACGTTGCCGATGCAGTCGCCAAGGGGGCGCGCGTGCTGTGCGGCGGTGCCCGCCACGAGCGCGGCGGCAACTTCTATCAGCCGACCGTGCTGGCCGACGTCACCACTGCCATGAAGGTGGCCCGCGAGGAAACCTTCGGCCCGGTCGCTCCGCTCTTCCGCTTCGACACCGAGGCCGAAGCCATCGCCATGGCCAACGACACCGAGTTCGGCCTGGCCGCCTATTTCTTCACGCGCAATGTCGGGCGCTGCTGGCGCGTCGGCGAAGCGCTGGAATACGGCATGGTCGGCGTCAATACCGGACTGATTTCGAACGAAGTCGCCCCGTTCGGCGGCATCAAGCAATCGGGCGTCGGCCGCGAGGGGTCGAAGTACGGGATCGAGGAATACCTCGAAGTGAAATACCTGTGCTTCGACGTCAATAGCTGAGCATGGCCAAGCTGCTGATCGGCGCTTTTGCCGCACTCATCGTCTTCCTGATCTGGCGGCATTGGAGCCGGCAGCGGCGTGCCGGCTACATCGCGGCTTATCCCTACCAGCGCCAACTCGACAAGCGGCTGGCGGCGCGCCGGCCGGAATTGAGCGCAGCCCAGCGCGGCGAGGTATTCGCTGCGCTGGTCGATTATTTCCAGATCTGCCGGCTGGCCGGGCGGCGCATGGTGGCCATGCCATCGCAGGCGGTGGACGATGCCTGGCACGAGTTCATCCTGTTCACCCGGCAGTACGACAAGTTTTGCGCTTCGGCCTTCGGCCGTTTCCTGCACCACACGCCGGCCGAAGCGATGAGTACGCCGACGCAGGCGAGCGACGGGATCAAGCGCGCCTGGCGTCTGGCCTGCGCACTCGAGAAGATCGACCCGAAGAAGCCCGACCGTCTGCCCCGCCTGTTCGCCCTCGACGCTGCACTCGGCATCGCCGGTGGCTTCGTCTATCACCTCGATTGCATGGCGGCGCGGGCTGCGGCCGGAAGCTCCGGCTACTGCGCCAGCGACATTGGCTGTTCGTCGGGTTGCGGCGGGGGGTGTAGCGGAGATTCAGGTCACGGCGGCAGCGATGGCGACGGCGGCAACGGGTGCGGAGGAGGTTGCGGCGGTGGCGGTGACTGAGCGCTAATCCTCGATCGTCCGATAGGCCACGACACGGTTGCGCCCTTCGCGTTTGGCGGTGTAGAGCGCCTCGTCGGCCGCCTGGGCCAGTTCATCCGGCGTCTTGCCGTGATCGGGGTAAGCCGCCACGCCGGCCGAAGCGGTAAATGACAGTTCGAAATTACCGAACTGGATGCGGATATCGGCAATGCGCCGACGCCACCTTTCAGCACGTTCGAGGGCATTGGCCAAGGCCATGCGCGGCATCAGGATGACGAACTCCTCGCCGCCGTAGCGGCACAGCACATCCTCGTGGCGAACATCCGCCTGCAGCTGGCTCGCCAGTTCCTTCAGGGCCAGATCGCCCGCCAGATGCCCGTAGGTATCGTTGATCTGCTTGAACAGATCGAGATCGAGGATGACCAGCGACAGCGGGTAGCCCTCGCGCCGGGCTCGCCATAACTCACGCTCCAGCGTTTCGTCGAGATAGCGCCGGTTGAAACAGCCGGTCAGGCTATCGCGGATCGCCTGCTCCTTCAGTGCCGACTGCAGCTTTTCGATTTCCTGCAACTGCCCGCGCAAGCGCTCGTTCGCCTCGCGCAGCTGGCTTTCAACCGCACGTCGCTGCGAAATATCGCGCGCCACGCCGAGCACCATCTGCGGCCTGGCCGCATCATCCAGTACAAAACTCGCCACCACCTCGGACACGACAATCCCGCCGTTTTTATGTGGCTGCTCAACCTCGGTCGTTACCGAGCGCGCGCTGTCATCGCCTTCACCCAGTCGTTGCAGGTGATCCTGAAGGATAGCCAGCGCCTTGCGATACGAATCAGGAGTCAACGCGTCCTGCAGCGTTTGCCGCATCACCTCTTCCGCCGAGAAACCGCGCACGTTTTGCACCGAGGGACTGACATAGGAAAACCGCAAGCTCGCCAGATCCAGCGTCCAGATCACATCCTGGCTGTGCTCGGCCAATTGCCGGTAACGCTCTTCACTTTGCCGCAAGGCGAATTCGGCTTCGCGCCGACTGAACACCTCGGCCCGCATGCGACGGTTAAGCCTGGCAAAATGCCAGACCAGCAGCAGGACCAAGCTCAGGATCACGGCCCCAAGGGCGAATGCCGGCCACACCCAGGCCGGAAGACGACGTGCCCCATGATCGAAAATCAGGCCATCGACTGAAGTATCCTTCGGCAGCATCTGCAATTCAGCGTAAGTTCGGGCGATCTGCTGCCAACGTTGCATCGATTGCGTACCCAACTCGATCAGATCAGGCTGCATCAGGCGCTTCATTTCGCCCGCTTCGAAGAGCAAATGAGCCAGGCTGTGGCGATTGGAATAGCGCCGAAGAATCAGTTCGGCCGCCTCCTGCGGATGCTCCATGGCATAGGCCCAGCCTTTCAGGCTGGCATCGCGAAAGGCGCGCACCTCGGCGGTCTGGCGCTTGCTTTTCTCTTCGCTGGTAAACAGGGTGTCGCCGTAGAAATTGATACCGACCGCCCGCGGAGTGAACACCAGATAAGGGAAGTCATGCTGCCGCAGGA
Organism: Azonexus sp.; assembly: GCA_041918795.1. Classification (GTDB taxonomy): domain Bacteria; phylum Pseudomonadota; class Gammaproteobacteria; order Burkholderiales; family Rhodocyclaceae; genus Azonexus. The sequence goes on from JAYRUZ010000063.1 coordinate 6,426, forward strand.
CGAAGGGTTCGTCGGTCGAATAAGCCGACAAGGCATCGACACGACCGGAAATCAGATCATCGGGATCGAAACTGTGATGAACGACGGTGTAGCGCTCGATGCCCTCGCGCCTCAGGTAGGCGTAAAGCTCCGCCTCGTGCGGCAACAACATGATCTTGGCGCCACCGTTGTTCAGTGCCTCGATGCTCGAAACCTTCTTGCGATTGACCAGCAAGACCAGCGGCGAATTCTGGATGATGGCCGCCACCGCCACGATCGGTCGGCCGCGTCCGCGATGCAGCGCCAATTCGGAAGCGGCCACACCGTAATCGGCCTTGCCGGCCAACACCAGATCGACCGGATCTTCACCGGCGCCCAATTCACGCAAAGTGACATCGAAACCCGCATCGCGGAAATAGCCTTTTTCGATGGCCACGTAATAACCGGCGAACTGGAACTGGTGCTTCCAGTTCAGCTGCAATGTCACCGTTTCGAGCGCATGTGCGGCAAAGCTGTAGATGGCGATAAGCAACAGGACGACGTAGCGCATCAGGCAACCCACGGCCGATGCCTGCCGACGATCATTTGTGATAGCTCCGGCTGCCGCTGGAATGCCCCGAACTCGAACTCGCCTCGTTGTCGAACATGTTCCAGCCCTGATGCTGGGCATAGGCAAAAAACGACAGGGCGAGAATGCTGATGACCATGTTGAATTTGCGGAACATCAGTCGTCATCTCCATCCGAATCGTCGCTGGTCACCGGCGGGTGGTCGCTTTCCATCCAGCGCCGGGCCTCGAAGGCAGCATGACGCAAGCGGGTGAAGATCGGGAAAATGACCAGGAAGATCATCACCATGATGAAGTTCGACCAGCCGGCACCGCCGGTTTTTACCGATAAAGTGTTGTGCACCGCAGCAGTCCGATCGCTGCCGATTTCCGGGTCCAGCGTCAGGTAGTAGGTACCGGCCGGGATGTTGCGGAACACGACCTCGTCATCCTGGCTACCCTCGCTCCAATGGCCGTCGTCGTAACCCTGGTAGAAGGAGAGTTCGCGCGTCGCCGGCCAAGCTTCGCCGGTCGCCTTGTTCACCAGCATCAGGTCGAGGCCCAGCCAGTTGTTGTCGAGCGACGTCGAGTTGCTGACTGCGATCTTGCGCGGTTTGCCGGTGATCTGGAATTCGCGGCTCTGCACTTCGTCGGCAGCGCGCGGCTCGAAGACGAAATCCTGCTTGAGTAGCTGCTTGCCACCGGAAATGAAGATGAAGAACACCTGCAGCACGATGGCGACCAGAGCCAACTTCCAGAACAGCTTGCACACCTTGCGGTGCGTCTCTTCCCAGGGATTCGGCTGGTTGGCGTAGACACCGATCGGGTCCGGCAAGCGTGCTTTCAGCTTGAAAGCCTCGGCAATCACCGATGGCTCGACATAGCTGCCACAGGTCCACGTCAGATCCTTTTGGCTCGACTCGCGCGACAGCATCAAGGGGGGAGCGACGTAGTCGATTACCCGGTTCGTTTCGCCGCGGCGCACCCGCCAGGTAAACTCTCCGGCCACCTGGATGACCTCGGCGGTCGCCGTCGTCGAGAAATGCTTGAAGCTCTGGCCGGACCAGCGCACGTCGGCCAATTCCATCGCCCCGCTACTGGCCGGCGGATTGGACAGCACGTCGGCGACGTTCCAGTGGCCGTCGTATTCGGTCAGCCAGCGGTAGCTTCCGTTCTCGCCGGCCAGCAAGTATTCGCGCCAGTCGTAGGTAATGCCTTCCACCTTGCACTGCTTGACCAGAAAGCCGATGACCTCGACCGGTTTGCCCTCCAGCGTTCCCTTGCTGCCCAGGGGCAGACGCGGCACATATTTCTCGTCGCGATTGCCCAAGGCTTTCGACAGGATCTTGTAGTTCTCGTCGGCGGTATCGACCACCGCACCGCAGCTGGCGCAGCCCACCGCCAGGATGTCCCTGGAGCGCGCCTGCATCGGCGAACCGCAACTCGGGCAGCGGAACACCTTGGCGGCGACATTGGCCTCCGGCAGCGGCATGCCCTGGCGCAGGTTGGACATTTTCAGCGAGGCAAACTTGACCGCCTCGCCGACGAAAAGCAGCGGCGGCGTTTCGGAATAATCCAGGGTGGCGAAATTTGCCCCATTTCGCATGTCCACCGCAGCAACGGGGTAACCGGCCCCCACCTTGAACGGCAACTCGCCCTGGCCGGCAATGCACTCGGCTTCCTCGATATTGCTGACCGTCCACGTCTGGCTGGCCAGCACGAAACGCTGGGCAATCTTCAGGTCCGTGAAGGCCGGCAACGCCTCCATGACATGCTGCGAAAAAGTAAGTACATACTCGCCCGCTGCTTCCGAGAGCCAACCAGTGCGCATGTCGTCGAACAGCAGATGCCATTCGTTCCAGGTGCCCTGGCTATAGCGAATCTGGATGCGGCCGATCAGGGCGAAATGGACGCCCTTGTAGCTGCCCTCCGCCCCCAGTTGCAGCGGCGAACGGTCCTCGACCAGCGCCGCCATCTTGCCGATGTCTTCCAGTGCCTGATCGTGGCGGACCAGCGTGCTCTGGCAGAACTCGCAGACGGCAAAGACCGACGACGCCGATTTGAAGACAACCGGCGCGCCGCAGGAAGGACAGGAGGCGCTCAGGGCCATGGGCCAGGATTCCGCAGGGCGATCAGGTCAGCTTCTTGAGCAGCTCCGCCTTCTTGGCCTCGAATTCTTCCTGGCTCAGGATGCCTTTCTCGACCAGCCCGTGCAGCTTTTCCAGCGTGGCGACGACGTCATCGGCTGAAACAGGTG